>CASBQM010000212.1 GCA_949127645.1 Synechococcales cyanobacterium PMM_0036 | reverse complement strand
TTGTTGCCGTAACGTTTGGTGAATTGTTAGTATAAGCCGCTGCATCTACAGCGCCGCCGCCATTGATTGCGGTATCCGCGTTAACGCCGAGCGCGACAGTGTTACCATCCACTAACGCCCCTGTGTTGGGGTTGATGCGGAAGTTTAAGCCGCTATCTGTCACCACACGCAAGCGATCGACTGTGGGGTTAAAATCTAGCCCAAAGTTCGTGCCTGTGATCGACACTGGATTACCCGCACCATCATCAAACTGCACGGGTGCGGCAGTCAGCGCAGTTGCAACGCCAGTCTGAGGGCTGATGACGTACAGCCGGACAGCCGTCCCGTTGCTAGTGAGACCATAAAGCTTGCCATTCTGGGGACGGACATCAATCCCCACAAGGTTTTCCCCACTGCCCAGCCCGGTGATGGCGATCGCCGACTTAGGATTATCAGGATTGGATGTATCAAAGGCAATCAGGCTATTGTTGCTGAGGGTATAACCAACGCTAAACACGCCTTGATAAGCTTGCTGTACCTGAGGCGAAAAAGCTAGGACAGCGGCGACTGCCCCTTGACGCTGATCCAAATTCCACCTGCCGTTGCCAACGTCATCGCTGGAGGCTGCGATATTAGCTCCCGTCAACGTAGACAAGGCGCGTGAAAACTCACTCCAGCCTTGCTCTGCCACGCGACAACCGTAGAGCATTAAGTCGGCACATTGATCAGCCCGGTGCGTTAGAGCCGTGCGCCACTGTTTGAGTAAGTCTGTATAGCGATCGAGACTCTCTAGATTAAGGCGAGTATTGCCCAAATACAGACAGCCAGGGCTACCGTGAGTGACCAAATGCACTTCTGTTACTTCACGGCTATTCTGCAAAACTTCGGTAACTTGAGCGACACCATCCCGATCATTTTCCAGCAAAATTACCTGATAGCCCGGTTCCACATGATCGATCAGATATTGATAATCATGGGTATTGCGATCGATAAATACGTAAGCTGTCCCGGTCATGAATAGGTCTCCAATTTTACAAACTTAGCTCGGCTCTAGCTGATTTTACTTAGGAGATCACTAGCACCGCTTCACCCTTTAGTACGAGATAATCAGTAAAGTGGATTCCACTCCACTAGGGTCAACACCCAAACTAGAGTCAAAACCCAACTGACAAAACTCAAACGAGCTTGCCAAATGTCACCGCTTGGGATGAGTTGAAAAATACAGTGAGGGAGCCGCTAAGCCCTGCTTCAGATGATCGGCAAGGCGAATAGTGAGCGCCACGATCGTCAGCGTTGGATTAGCATAGCTTGCAGTCGGAAACACAGAGCTGCTAGCAATAAATAGGTTGCTAACGCCATAGACTCGGCAATTTTCATCGACAACACCACTACTGGGGCTGCTAGACATCCGGGTTGTGCCTAGATAATGTCCGCCCTGAGGTTCTAGAAGAATGTCTGACAAAGACACTATTTTGCCAACGCCGCAGCGATGAAAAGCGTCACCGATCAGCTGTATCGAATGCTCAATACTTTGAACATCCTGCTCGGTCGTGCGCCAATCTACTTGAAGTTGATTTAAGCCAAAGCAATCTTGTTGGGAGCTGAGGGTCACGCGGCTATGGGGGTTGGGAACCTGCTCACTGTCCATCCGCAGTGTATAAAAGTTAGCCCGGTTGTGAGCAAGCGCAGAGGGCAGCTTGCGATCGCTCAACAATCTTTTGCTTAGAAACTTGTAGGAAAAAGGTAGCACATTAGGCAAACCCAACAGGATATTTTGACCATGCGCCAGAATGTGTGAAAAATGATTCGCTTTTCCGTATACCCGCTCGTATTCCTGACCTTGCAAGTCGCGCACCTGTCGCTTGAGTAATACCTTTGTCAGATAAGTTGCCGAGAAGACACCGTTTTTGTGATTTAGATTGGCAACATTAGGACGCTCAATGAACACACGATGGTTCGATAATTTATGCTGCTGCTGCTGCTGATCCGAAAGGGCGATCGCTCTCTGACAGTAGATCGATTCACGTGTTTTTTCATAATCCCAAACGATCGGTAGACCAGGCGTAAACTGAACATCAAAGCGATAATTTAGATGACTCATGTAAAAGCGTCCAACGAGATCGCGCTGATTCCCAATGCCGTTGATATGAGTTTGACGAGAGAGCAGCAAAAGCCTTGTCACCTCTAGTCCTCCAGCCGCTAGCACAAATCGTTTGGCACAAATTGAGAACTTGTTTTGCCGGAGCGAAGCAACTTCTAGGCGCTCAATTGTGCCACCATCCGCAGTCGTCATGAGCTGTAGACAGTTAGTGTTTAGAAACAGAGAAATCTGAGTGGACTGGCGCAGTTCGGACAGATACCGCTGCCCAAAATGCGTCGGCGGACTAAACAAATACAGCTCGTTTGTGGAAATCTCATCTGTCCACAGACCCGGAATCATAGCCCGGTTGCGGCTAGTAAAAGGCAGTAGATCGATCGGCGTTGGAGTGTAGGAGCCAATTTCACAATGATCATGGGCACGCTGGTAGTAAGGGACTAACTCGCTCTTGCGAAAACACCAGCCGCTGTGAGGAACATACGATCGCGCCACAAAGTCAGATTCATCAAACGGAACGCAGCGTCCACCCCAAACAGCAGTAGTGCCCCCCAACTGACGACGGCGATTGAGCTGTAAGGAACCATGCCTCACCTCATCTTCTACTTCGCCCTGATTGAGGCGATCGATCGCGGTATCAAACTGCATATCACCACTTTCGATTAGCACAATTTTTAAGTCTTGCTGCTGTAGCTCTCTTGCTAGGGTTATGCCTGCCGCTCCTGCGCCCACAATGCAAACATCGCAATCGATCTGAGTATTTGACTCAACTTGACATCCATTAATGATCATAGTTTTTTCTAATGCAAAATTCGATGCATTGCTGAATGCACCAAAAGAGTGAATAGTTAATTCCAACAATTAATCAACAGCAAGAACGCTATTGCTCAATCGTTTTGAGAAAAATGTGCAAGCAAAAGCCACGGCAAAGCGCGCTTTTGATACCGGGTTTTAATTAAATGCTGGAAATTAAGCCCTGAATGCTAAGCTCTGAGAATTAAGCCCTGAATATTGCATTTCCGTTTGTGCAAGCTTAAACCGCCAAGACGGGACGCTAAATAGCTTGAGGTAGACTAATTTTGGGTAGATGAAGCGAAAATAGAACCCCTTGAATCAGCTTCATACCTTAGAAAAGGTATAACTACTTAACTAAATCGCTTACTTAAATTTAGAGCAGGATTGACTCTGTAAACGCCTGTTTCTCAGATATATTCTCTTTTTTAATCAGACTTCATAAAACTGACAGAGGAGTTCATAAGCTCATTACAGAATTCGATCGCCCTTAGATCTGCATGAATGAGCGATCGCCCAAGAAGCCGAGTACTGCTCTACGAGATTTCACGCTTCCTTAATCTATTGTCTTAGCAATTACGCTGCTACTTCACTGAATTCAGCCGTATCAGAGCTAGGATGCAACCGTGGCGATGCAGCCATGCAGCATGAGTAATCAATCAGGGGACAGCCTACCGACACAGCGTTTTGTGAAGGGCAAGCAAGTTGGCATACATAGCGGGCAATCAGATTAGCGACAAGTTGGATGACTCCCTGACCGGAGGGATAGAAGACGACACCATCAACGGTTTTACTGGAAACGACACGCTACGAGGCGGAGCCGGAAACGATACGCTGTACGGCGGCGAGGGTAACGACCAACTCTACGGCGGCGAGGGCAACGACCAACTCTATGGCGAAGCAGGGAACGATCGCCTATTCGGTGAGCTGGGTAACGACGTGCTGCGAGGCAGTGAAGGTGGTGATTTCCTCGACGGCGGCGAGGGTAATGATCTGCTCTATGGCGAAGCGGGCGACGATCTGCTCTATGGCGGCACGGGCAAAGACAGTCTTTATGGTGGATCTGACAACGATCGCCTGGAGGGCGGAGCCGATGACGATTTGCTTTATGGCGAGGCGGGCAATGACACGCTCTTAGGCGGCGATGGCAATGATACTCTTACGGGTGGCGACGGCAACGACAGCCTATCAGGCGATGCAGGTGACGATGAGCTAGATGGAGGTTCAGGCGGCGATGTTCTCCTGGGCGGAGTGGGTAACGACATTATTTATGCCGGAGAAGGCAACGATTCTCTCGACGGGGGAGAGAATGCGGACAAGCTTTATGGTGAGGCTGGTAGCGATACTTTAACAGGCGGCGCAGGTGACGACAGCCTTCAAGGCGGAGAAGGCAATGACAGCCTGGAGGGTGGCGACGGAATTGATTTACTCTACGGCGAGGTCGGAAATGACACGCTATCGGGAGGCAGCGGCAACGACGAGCTTCACGGCGGCGAAGGGGCAGATTCACTAGAGGGCGGCGACGGCAGCGACACCCTGTATGGCGAGGTGGGCAATGATGTTCTGGCAGGCGGCGCTAACAATGATTTGCTCTATGGCGTTGAAGGCGATGATGTCCTCAAAGGGGACGCTGGCGATGATTACCTGAACGGTGGCAGCGACAACGATAGCTTAGACGGGGGAACCGGAAGAGATACCCTATTTGCCGGAGAAGGCAACGACACTCTAAGCGGCGGTGATGACAATGATGAGCTGTTCGGCGAAGCTGGAAACGATCGCCTCTTCGGCGGCTTAGGCAATGACTCTCTGTTTGGCAGCGAGGGCAACGATACGCTGAATGGGGATGACGGCAACGACCTGCTTTACGGCGAATTTGGCAACGATTCTCTTTTGGGCGGCGCTGGCGACGACGCGCTCTACGGTGGAACCGATGCGGATACGCTCGTGGGCGGCAGTGGCAATGACCAGATTTTCGGCGAGGTCGGCAATGACGCACTTTCAGGCGGGGTCGGCAATGACTCTCTGTATGGCGGAGAAGGGGATGACGCGCTGCTAGGAGAAGATGGCGACGATCGCCTCTTTGCCGAAGCGGGCAATGATGCTGTATCAGGAGGGCAGGGTGGCGATCGACTTTATGGCGGTGACGGCAATGACACGCTGGACGGCGGCGCAGGCAATGACTTCCTGTACGGCGATGCGGGTAGCGACCTGCTCACAGGTGGCAAAGGCAATGACTTTCTCTATGGCGGCACAGACAACGATACGCTAATCGGCGGCATGGGAAACGATCGCCTCGTGGGCAACTTGGGCAACGATTCACTCACAGGCGGCAAAGGCAAAGATCGGTTTGTCTTCGATACCGACAGCAAATTTTCGGCAACCGCGATCGGCGTTGATGTAATTCGAGACTTTAAGTCCGGTGAAGACAAAATTGTTCTAGACAAAACCACCTTTACTGCCCTCAAATCCATCAAAGCTTTTAGTGACAAGACCTTTGCGATCGTCACCAACCCAAAAGCCGTAGCCACCAGTCCGGCGCTGATTGTCTACAGTGGCGGCAAGCTGTTTTATAACAGCGATCGCGGTAAACCCGGCTTGGGCATCGGCAGTAATTTTGCCACGCTTACAGGGCATCCTGCTCTAACTGCAGCCGATTTTGTCATTTCGACATAGATTTTCGAGCCGTTTTGAGTTTCGATGTAGACAATTGCGGTTCTAAAGTTCAAGTTCCGAGTTCCGAAGTCGAAGTTCCGAGTTCTGAGCTAGACAATTGCGGCTCTGAGGTTCACGTTTCGTGTTCCGAAGTCGAAGTTCCGAGAGCAGAGGAGGAGCGATCGTCTTCAAAGCCTGAAGTTCCGAGTTCTGAGCTGGAAGGGTGAGGGGTTTTGAGGAAAGCTTGTTGTGAATAGGGAGGCGATCGTTTGCCTAAGAGAGATGGGTGAGGGAGGCGATCGCGCTTGACTCGGTTCTCGCTAAAATAGAGCCACATTCGCAGGGCAGCAGCGAGAAATTGTGAGCGACGTTTTAACCAACATCTACAATGCGATCGATCCGTTTAGACCTTTGCCCTAGTTGCAAACAGGCTAAAACATTTTTGGGTTTATCCCTCATCAGTTTCTCATCAAGCGGACTCGAAAGCCGCCAAGTTTACTCTGCTCAAAATTCAACTCATAGACAAAATAATGCCATGAGCTACACCGATCGCTTTCATCCTTGGTGTATTATTCGTTGCTTTTGCTGTTATGGGCTGCAAGGCGACATAGAACAGGCGATCGACTCTTTGCAACGGGCGATCGATCTTGATCCCAAGTGCCGAGAGATGGCACAAACCGATACCGATTTTGATGGCATTCGAGAGAGCGATGCGTTTCAGGCACTAGTAGAATCGTAGAATAGGGGGGGCGATCGCTGCCCATAATAAAAGTTGTCAAGGTGGCTCGAAACAATGCGCGTTAAAGCACTCGTTCATCCTGCTGAAGAAGGCGGATACTGGGCAGAAGTTCCGGCACTGCCCGGTTGCATCACCGAAGGCGACACAATGGAAGAACTGATTATCAATTTAAAAGATGCGATCGAAGGATGGCTAGACGTTGCTAACAGTCAAGATCTCGATCAGTCTGAGGGTGAGATTGTCGAAATCACGGTGTGAAATCTGTCTCTGGTAAAAAACTATGTCGCATTGTGGAGCAAAAAGGCTGGCTTTTGAAGAAAGTCACAGGGAGCCACCATATCTATCAGAAGCCCGGAGTCAGTCAAATTCTTTCAATTCCAGTACATCGTAACCAAGATCTCAAGATTGGAACCTTGAAAGCTCTAATGAGGATTGCTGGACTCCTTGAAGATGATTTGCAGTAATAGGCGATCGAGCTTGCCCCCCAGTGCCGAGAGATAGCACAAATAGACACTGATTTTGACAGCATTCGAGAGAGCGATGCGTTTCAGGCGTTAGTGAAATCGTAGAATATGGAAAGGGCGATCGCCATAGGAGAGTTATTATGCTGACAGGCATTCGTCAAAAAGTAATGGTTCAGTCCGGCGGAGTCATCCAGGTTCAATCCTCCGAACTTCCTATTGGTGCAGAAGTAGAAGTCATCGTTCTGTTGGATACACCTGCCGGAGAAGGGCGATCGCTGGTTAGCTTTATCGGTGCTGCTCAAGGTAGCTTTGCAAATCCCACTGAAGCCGACCAATTTATCCGTCAGCATAGAGACGAATGGGAATCCTAACAACCCTTCAAGCCCCTATTTACCTAGATACCAACGTTTGGATCTATGCGCTAGAAGGCTACCCGGCATTGGTTCAGCCGCTGACTGAATTGTTCACAGCGATCGATCGAGGCGATATTTCTGCCGTAACCAGTGAGCTAACTTTGGCGGAAGTCTTAGTCAAGCCATTCATGGATGGTAGTCTTGAGAGACAAGCTGCATACCAACAGGTTATTCGCAGCACCTCGACCCTTCAAGTTTTTCCAGTAAGTCGAGAGATTTTAGTTGAAGCTGCCAAACTGCGCGCTACTGCTCAACTTAAACTGCCGGATGCTGTTCACGTTGCCACTGCCTTATCAACACAGTGCTCAACCTTTCTGACTAACGATCGAAAATTGCAATCGATTCCTAATTTGTCTGTATTCCTTCTATCAGAAATTTTTGAGGAGAAGTAGGGATGAAGGACCACAATGCCAAAAGTCAAGAGCTTGATGAGTTAGAGAGATTACCGAGGACTTACTGAGGATAATTTGCAGTAACAGGCGATCGAGCTTGCCCCCCAGTACCGAGAGATGGCACAAATAGACACTGATTTTGACATCATTCGAGAGAGCGATGCGTTTCAGGCACTAGTGGAAGGCTCGTAGAATAGGGAAAGGGCGATCGAGTATGTCAAAGAAGCGAAAGCTGCTTAGGAAAATTCTATCCGGCTCTAAAAACGTTCAATTTGATGAAATGGTTAGCCTAGTTGCAGCTTTTGGGTTTCGGCTATCGAGAGTTAATGGGAGCCATCATATTTTTGAGCATCCCAATATTCCTGATCTCGTCAACCTGCAAAATTAAAAAGGCAAAGCAAAACCCTATCAAGTTCGCCAATTTCTTTTGCTAGTTGAACAATACAACCTTACCCTTGGAGACGCTGGAGAAGAAGGATGAAAGACTATCACATCAATGTGTTTTACAGCGAAGAAGATGAAGGTTACATTGCCGATATTCCCGATCTAAAATTTTGCTCAGCCTTTGGCGAAACCCCTGAAGCTGCCGTGCATGAGCTAGAAATTGCCAAAACTGCATGGCTAGAGACTGCCAAAGCTGCGGGTAAGTCTATTCCCGAACCTAAATATCGACCCGCAATTTATCAGTCTTCTTAAGAAGGGGCGATCGAGCTGACCCCAACCTGTCGAGAGAAGGCAAAAACCGACACAGATTTTGATGGCAGATGATGCTTTTGTCCTCAGTGCCTATCTGACCGACAAGCCCAAGTA
>CASBQM010000211.1 GCA_949127645.1 Synechococcales cyanobacterium PMM_0036 | reverse complement strand
ATACTCCGGGACACCAAGACTTTAGCGAAGACACCTATCGCACCTTGGCAGCCGCTGACAATGCAGTCATGCTTGTGGATGCGGCTAAAGGTCTGGAGCCTCAAACCCGCAAGCTGTTTGAAGTCTGCCGGATGCGCGGAATTCCCATCTTTACCTTTTTCAATAAGCTTGATCGCCCTGGACGCGATCCCTTCGATCTGATGGACGAGATCGAAAAAGAGCTAGACCTGAAGACCTATGCAGTCAACTGGCCGATCGGCATGGGCGATCGCTTCAAGGGCGTATTCGATCGGCGGACTCAGCAAATTCACCTGTTCGAGCGTAGCGCTCACGGCAGCCGGGAAGCGATCGATACCGTTGTGGCGTTGGGCGATCCCCGGATCGAAGATCTGCTGGATCAGGATCTTTACTACAAGCTCAAAGAAGATCTGGAGCTGCTAGATGGTGTATGCGACGAATTTGATGCAGATCTAGTCCATCAAGGCAAAATGACCCCGGTATTTTTTGGCAGCGCCATGACTAATTTTGGGGTAGAGCCTTTCCTCAACTCTTTCTTGGACTATGCGCTAAAGCCCGGGTCGCGGCGTAGCACCCTGGGCGAAATTGAGCCAACTAATCCTGAGTTCTCCGGCTTTGTGTTCAAGCTGCAAGCCAATATGGACCCGAAGCACCGCGATCGCATTGCCTTCATTCGAGTCTGCTCTGGCAAGTTTGAGAAAGATATGGTGGTTAGCCATGCGCGATCGGGCAAAACCGTGCGGTTATCCCATCCTCAAAAGCTGTTTGGGCAAGATCGGGAGTCACTGTCTGAGGCTTACCCCGGCGACGTAATTGGCTTAAACAATCCGGGGGTATTTGCGATCGGAGACACCATCTATAACGGTAAAAAGCTGGAATTTGACGGCATTCCCATGTTTTCTCCCGAAATATTTGCCTTCCTTAAGAACCCTAACCCTTCCAAGTTCAAGCAATTTCGTAAGGGCGTGAGCGAACTGAGAGAAGAGGGCGCTGTGCAGATTATGTATTCGGCGGATGAAGCAAAGCGCGACCCCATTCTGGCTGCGGTCGGGCAGCTTCAGTTTGAGGTGGTGCAGTTTCGGTTGCTGAATGAATATGGGGTAGAAACACTGCTCGACCCGCTGCCCTACAGCGTAGCGCGTTGGGTAGGGGGCGGCTGGGAGGCTTTGCAGAAGGTCGGTCGCCTGTTCAATACCACCACCGCTAAGGATAGCTGGGGTCGTCCGGTGCTGCTGTTCCGCAACGAATGGAACTGTAGGCAAGTCGAGGGCGAACATCCATCGCTCCAACTCAAAACCAGTGCGCCCGTTATTTCGGGTCAGGAGCCTGAGTCAATATAAAGTTTATGACTTAAACATAGAGTTAAGCGGGTCATCACATGACCCGCTTAACTTATGAGCTTTCAACCTTAAACCTTGAGCATTTAAGTAAACTGCTGACTCAGCGTCACGGGGTTGTGTACCGTGATTTTCTTCTTGTGAATAGAAATCATGTCGTCTTGGCGCAAGTCGCCTAGCAATCGCGTCACCGTAACTCTAGTAGAGCCGATCGCTTCAGCAATCGCCTGATGGGAAAGCTTGAGGTCGATCGTGATGCCATCTACGGTCGGTATGCCAAAGTCGCGGCAAAGAATAAGCAAGAAGCTAACCAAGCGCGATCCCATGTCTCGATGTGCCAAAGTTTCAATCATCATCTCGGTCTGTAAGATACGAGATGAAAGACCCTGAAGCATCAGCATTGATAGCTCCGGGTTATCTTTGAGCGCTTTCTCAACGTGTTCGATCGGGATGGAAAGCAATTCCGCCTGGGTAAAGGCGACCGCATGGTAAAAGCGATCGGCTCGTTGCCCAGTAATTAGAGAAAGTACGCCAAAAACGCTGTTCTCTCTCAGCAAAGCTACGGTGATTTCCTCACCTGCCTCATAAACTCTGGAGAGCTTGACCGCCCCTTTGACTAGAAAGTAGACGCGCTCTGCCGGATCACCTGGGAAAAAAATGGTCTTGCCACGCTCATAGGTTTCGACAACGGGTAGGAAGGCACTACCACTAATTTGCCTGAACACATTTGCTAATGGTCTATCCTGTGCCACTACCATACCTCTATTCCCAGCCTATGCCTTTTAGATATTCTGGAGCATTTATCGGTTCGCAAGATGTTTGTCTCTTTGCTAGCGTGTATCTCTTTGCCAATGCGCGAGATTTTTATTTCGCTACACTTTGTATTACTGCGATTCATTATCTGTGATAAAGCTCTGACTTTAAAACAATAAACTTAACTTCGCCATGTTTTTTTGTAGTATGGGCTACATTGCCCTCTCTGGCTTCCTACAATCGGGTGATCTTCATCAAAGTCACTGAGGTTTACCTGTTACTTCAGGTAAAGTCTTCATCAAATCTTCATCAATTTTTCTGCTTCGAACTTCGACTAAGCCTTCATTGTTTTGTCTCCCTCTATCCCTATGCACCCATTTTTCAGTATTCTCCTAATTGCGCTGTCCCACACATCGGTGAATTAAGTAGCTCAGTGAGTTAAGTAGCTCAGTAACTAAATAAGTAGAACATTATGCTAGACCTGACCGGAAAAAACGCTCTTGTTACAGGAATTGCCAACAATCGATCGATCGCTTGGGGGATCGCACAGCAACTCCATGCGGCAGGAGCCAATATCGGAGTCACTTACTTACCCGATGACAAGGGTCGATTTGAGAAAAAGGTTGCAGAGCTAGTTGAGCCTCTACAGCCCACGCTATTTCTACCTTGTAATGTTCAGGATGAACCTCAGGTTGAAGCCACGTTCAAGACGGTTCAAGAAAAGTGGGGCAAGCTAGATATCTTGATTCACTGTCTTGCTTTTGCCACTAAAGAATCACTGAGTGGCGACTTCAGCAGTGTGTCTCTTCAAGACTTTGCCCAAGCGATCGAGATTAGCGCCTATTCTCTCATCAGCCTCAGCAGAGCAGCCAAACCGCTCATGACAGAAGCTGGGAGTATTGTAACATTAACCTACGTAGGCGGCGCGCGCGTTATTCCCAACTACAACACCATGGGCATTGCAAAGGCGGCGCTAGAAATGAATGTTCGCTATCTTGCTGCCGAGCTGGGGGCGCAAAACGTCCGAGTTAACGCTATTTCCGCCGGACCCATTCGTACCCTGGCATCATCGGCTATAGGTGGAATTTTGGATGCAATTCACCATGTCGAGAAAGTCGCGCCCCTGAAGCGCACGGTGACTCAGATTGAGGTGGGCAATGCGGCTGCATTCTTGTGTAGCGATTTATCGAGCGGCATTACCGGGCAAATTCTCTACGTTGATGCCGGATACGAGATTATGGGAATGTAGTACACTCAGGAATCTTGAGCAGGTTTTGCCTGTTGGTAGTACAGGTAAGTCACTACTAGGCAGAGGCTAGCCAACCTCATCGTCTCAGAAGCTAACGTTGCCCAGGCCGATCCTTTTCAGGCATAGAGAGGAATCAGCCAAAAATTGAGCGCAACGTTAAGCAATGCCGACGACACCTGGACAATGCTGCGGATGCCTTGGAATCCTGAACCTGTCAAGGTGTCTGCGGCTAAATATTGGAGACACATTAGCAAGGGCACGGGGGCAACCCAGCGCACGGCTTCCACTGAATTGGTATACTCGGCTCCCAGCAGTCGGGGGATCACTGGAGCCAATAGGAAAAAACTGACACAAGCGATCGCTCCGTAAGCGCTGACGGTTGGAAATAGGCGCTTGGCAAAGCCCAGGCTACCTTTAATGCCCAGAGCACCCTGCTGAAAGAACTTGGCGTAGGCGGCACCAGAGAGCGCCTGTAGCCCTAGGTAGCCCGCATCAATACTGCGCGCCTTGACCGATCGAAATTTCATGGCTTACGGGTAGCAACAGCAAGAGTTCAGCAAAGCCACCCTCAGAAACATATATTTTCAAGGGGGAAGGCAATGTACCCAGAAGCAAGCGTGTATCCCACATTCCGCAGGTTGACTTTTGGGAATGGGAATTTTACCTGTCACTCCAGCAGGTAGTAACGACCACAAGCTGCTCCAAGGAACTGTAAAATCTTGCGCCGTTGAGAGGTAAGATT
>CASBQM010000210.1 GCA_949127645.1 Synechococcales cyanobacterium PMM_0036 | reverse complement strand
GATCGCCCCAATCCCGATCAGGCAGCCTTGCCCAATCTGGGCGCTATGAATCACGGCGCGATGTCCCACGGTAACATGAGATTCCAAGACAGTAGGCTGACCCGGATCGCCATGCAGCACCGCGCCATCCTGAATATTGGTGTATTCTCCGATGGCAATGCGTTCGACATCTCCTCGCAGCACCGCGCCGTACCAGATGCTTGCCCCTAATGCGACTTCTACCTGACCGACGATCGTGGCATTGGGCGCAACAAAGGCGGCTTTTGATAAATCGGGGGGGAGCCAATAGCTACTCATGCGGATTATTTCTACAGGATCTTCAAAGACTCCAGATTTGTTAAAGAGTATAATAAAACTACTGGAATTGGCTCAGGTCGCATATGCTGATATCAAATTAATGATGAACCCAGCTTTACAGTATCCAATCTTTGGTGCAGAGATTCAATGCCCTCACTGCCGCCAGACGATCCCAGCGCTTACGCTAACCGATACCTATCTCTGCCATCGGCATGGTGCCTTTGAGGCAGATCCTAAGACGAGTGATCTAGTCCATCTTCAGTCTGGGCGGCACTGGCGACAGTGGAACAATGAGTGGTACCGTCAGCACATCCACCCAGACGGCATCCGCTTTGAAATTCATGAAGCGCTCGATCGCCTTTATACTCAGGGCTACCGCGCTACCCGCGTCATTATTGCCCAGCGCTATAAAGATTTGATTGGCACCTATCTAGAGCGCAGCGCCCCTTGGCGAGGTCAGCCCGATACGCCACGTCCTAGGCTGTATGGGCTTCCAGTCGAGTTTAGCCCTGACTCGTCTGAGGAATCTTGCTGGGATGTCATCAACTTTGATTTGGAGAAAGAACCGGGCGCACCCGTTCGCTATCCCTACTTTCGCTTATTTGAATAGCCGTTTATTTGAGTAGCCGTTTATTTGAGTAGCCTAGCTCCAGCTATTCAACTTGCCCTTTACTATGCATCACGCTTCTATTCGCACCTCCAATATTCACCAGGCGATCGCCTTTTACGAACAGCTTGGGTTTCAGGTCTGTGAGAGGTTTACGGCAGGAATTACACTCGCGTGCTGGATGGAGGGCTTAGGTGGACGAATTGAGCTATTGCAGGTGCCCCAGCCTCGTCCGGCAGCAGATGCCTTCGGAGATGAGCATTACACGGGCTACTATCACCTGTCGTTTGATTTGACAGATGTCACCACCGATTTGCCGGAGTGGCTAACCCATTTAAAGGCTAAGTTTCAGAGTGCCCAGTCTGATCAGCTCATTCCTTTACAGGTTTTGCTAGAACCAACGCAGCAGATGATTGGCGATCGCATCTACGAAGTTGCCTTCATTGCTGATGCTGACGGATTGCCTCTAGAGTTTCTGCGGATGATGAATCGCCTGGAAGATTACTAAAATGGCTTAGGGCGTTTACAATCTGCTTTTAGAGATGCACTTGCACTTGAGCAAGTGAGAAAGCCTCCATACCCAATCTACATTCAATTTACAGAGCAATTTTTCAATATGGAACCTGGTAGTACAGCTAGCAACCCCGCCTTACAGACTTCTCAACCGCTAGCCAACCTCATGGGTACTCTGATCGCCCTACTGACGTTAACCGTCCCTGTGATTGCGATCGCCTGCTTTTCCTCAAACCAATTTTTCTCTGACAGCTTTTCCTCCGAAGAGTTTTCTGCTAGCCAAAGTTGGCAAGCGCCACCCCAGCTCTTAGAAAGCAAAGAGTAGCAGAGAACGACTTTGAGCTACTGCTTATTTCTAAAAAATAGCTTGCACCATAGCCAAACTTGCCTCTAGAAATAGGTCATTCTCCCAAAATGCTCTCGGAGGGGCAGCTAAAATGGGTTAGAGTTTTGCTTGTGCAAGCTTTTGGCTACACCCTCTAGTTTTGTTATTTGGAGAAACGCTGTGGATTTAACGCTCATTCCTGCCCAGCCTAAGCCGGGAATTATCAACGTTCTGATTGAGATTCCGGCAGGCAGCAAGAACAAGTATGAGTTTGACAAGGATATGAATGCCTTCGCGCTGGATCGCGTGCTGTTTTCTTCGGTGCAGTATCCGTACGACTACGGATTTGTACCTAACACGCTGGCTGATGATGGCGATCCGCTGGATGGTATTGTGCTGATGGATCAGCCGACCTTCCCAGGTTGCGTCATTGCGGCTCGTCCTATTGGTATGTTGGAGATGATTGATGGTGGCGATCGGGACGAAAAAATTCTTTGCGTTCCCGACAAAGATCCGCGCTATGTTGATGTGAAGTCCTTAAAAGACGTGTCACCCCATCGCTTAGAAGAAATCGCTGAATTCTTTAGAAGCTATAAGAACTTAGAAAAGAAGGTAACTGAAATTCTGGGCTGGAAGGATGTTGATCAAGTCATGCCCTTGGTTGAAGCTTGCGTCAAAGCAGCGCAAAAATAGACAGGTTATAAACCGACCCAAAGACCTAATTTATGGCGTGTGGGATGTTTGAGAGTATGTAGGGTGTTTGAGAGTATGTAAGGTGTTCATCGTTAGATCAGATCGGCATCGCCCATCTGATCTAACGGTGAATCGCAATAAACACTTACTACTAAATATTTGATTGAGCTAACCCAAATTAGGGAATCCTGAGCTACGAAGAATATAAAAACTGTGAAACTTCGCTAATCAGGGGTTAAATCAATTCAAAATGTCAGGCTTTGACTTTTCAACAAATCGCGCTCCGTTGCCTAGTAAAGCTC
>CASBQM010000209.1 GCA_949127645.1 Synechococcales cyanobacterium PMM_0036 | reverse complement strand
CCTTTGCCGCTAGCTGTGCCTTGATGATGGTATTGGCGGCAAGCAGATTCAGGCGATTTTGGAAGACGGCAACTCCGATTGGCCGACCTTCGCTGAAAAAGCCAAGAAATTGATCGATGAAGACAAGGTAGTGGTGGTCTTCGGCTGCTGGACTTCGGCAAGCCGCAAAGCCGTCCTACCTGTGTTTGAAGAGAAGAACCATATGCTGTACTATCCCTTGCAGTACGAGGGTCAAGAATGCTCTAGAAATATCTTCTATACGGGTGCTGCGCCTAACCAGCAAATTGAGCCATCTATAGACTGGCTGCTGAAAAATAAAGGTAAAGATTTCTACTTGGTAGGTTCCGACTACGTCTTCCCTCGCACCGCCAATACCATCATCAAGGCACAGCTAGCGGCAAAGGGCGGCAAGACGGTGGGTGAGGATTACCTGCCTCTGGGCAACACCGAAGTCGCGGCTATTATCGCCAAAATTCGTTCGGCGCTGCCTAATGGCGGAGTCATCTACAACACCCTGAACGGCGACAGCAACGTAGCGTTCTTCAAGCAAATGCAGGGTGCGGGCCTGACGGTCGATAAGTATCCCGTTATGTCGGTGAGTATTGCCGAAGAAGAAGTCAAGGCGATCGGCGTAGACTTCCTCAAGGGACAGTACGCGGCGTGGAACTACTTCCAGACGGTAGAATCTCCCGAAAACAAGAAGTATGTCGATGCGTTCAAAGCCAAATATGGCGCTGAGCGAGTCACCAACGACCCTATGGAGGCGGCATACATCTCGGTCAACATCTGGAAACAGGCAGTCGAGAAAGCTGGCTCTGCCGGAACGCCAACCGATCTTGAAAAAGTACGGGAAGCTGCCTACGGTCAAGCCTTTGCGGCTCCAGAAGGACCGGTAAAGATGAACAACAACCACCATATTTCCAAGACCGTGCGGATTGGGGAAGTGAGGGAAGACGGGTTGTTTAAGATTGTCTACGAAACCGCCAAACCCGTCGATCCGCTCCCCTGGAACCAGTATGTTGCCGAAACCAAAGGCTACACCTGCGACTGGACGAAGAAAGGCGTGAGCGCTCCAGATACGCCCGGTAAATTCAAGGGCTAATTGCAAAACAAAGGACTGAAGCGGCTTAGCTCTCAGTCCTTTGTTCTAAGGGAAGGTGTTCTAAGAGAAAGATTCAGCGCATCCGAGGGAGGGCAATCACTTGTTACCGAGCATCTTAGACGGAATTTTTAACGGTCTTAGCATTGGCTCAATCTTGCTGATGGCGGCATTGGGTCTGGCGATCGTCTTTGGCTTGATGGGCGTGATCAACATGGCGCATGGTGAGCTGATGATGCTGGGAGCCTACACAACCTACGTGGTGCAGAATCTCTTCAAGCCTCTAGGCATATTTTCACAAACCTACATCTTCTTCGCCCTCATTATGGCGTTTATTGTGGCGGCATTAGCAGGCTTGATCCTAGAGCGCGGCGTGATTCGCTACCTTTATGGGCGACCTCTGGAAACGCTGCTGGCAACCTGGGGCGTGAGCCTGATGCTGCAACAGTTTGTTCGCAGCGTCAACTGGGTGCTGATTGCTGGGCTAGCCATCTTCTGTCTGCTCTACTTTGGCGGTATGTGGTTTGTGAAGAAGCGTCCCGATTTCGACGTGATTCGGCAAAAGGCGATCGCCCTTCTTCTGCCTCTTTCAGCAGCGGTTGCCGTTGCAGTTGGCGTGTTCCTAAGCCAGACTTTCAAATCTGCTGTGACGCAGCCCTGGTTTGGCGCTCAGAACGTGGATGTGACGGCTCCAAAATGGCTGCAAGGCGGTTTGCCGATCGGCAACTATCAGTTGCCCTATACGCGGATGTTTATCATGGTGCTGACGGCGCTTTGTGTCGCAGGGATTTACTTCTTTCTCAACAAGACGGCTTGGGGTTTGCGTATCCGCTCAGTGACCCAGAACCGCAACATGAGCGCCTGTTTGGGGATTCCCACTAACAAAGTGGATGCCCTGACCTTTGCGCTGGGTTCGGGTCTAGCCGGAATTGCGGGATGTGCCGTGAGCCTTCTGGGTTCAGTCGGGCCGAATACCGGACAGAACTACATTGTCAATACCTTCATGGTAGTCGTGGTCGGCGGCGTGGGCAAATTGGTGGGAACGATCGCCGGAGCAATGGTGATTGGGCTAATTGATTACATTTTGGGTGCAGGTATCCTAGCGCTATTGTTTGCCCAAATTCCGCCCGTTGCCGAGTTCTTCACCTTTTTTGCCACAACCAGTATGGCAAAGGTAATGGTATTCCTGCTAATCGTAATTTTCTTGCAATACAAGCCTGCCGGACTGTTCCCGCAGAAAGGACGCACTGTGGATGCGTAAGGGGACAAATGGATGCAGAGGGACAAATGAATGCAGAGGGACAAGTGAATGCAGAGGAACAAGGGGATGCAAAGGGACAAGTGGATGCATAGGGAGACGACCGTATGACTACTGCACAAATTGAACGGGGCGGAGTTGGAATATCTAGAAAGCTGATGGTTGAGGCAGCGATCGTCTTGGGCATTATGCTCTTTCTGATCTTTGTCTTGCCGCTGCTGATGAGTGATTTTCGCCTCAACTTGACAGGCAGGTTTTTGGCATTGTCGATCGCGGCGCTGGGCATTGACTTGATCTGGGGCTTCACTGGAATGCTCAGCTTGGGGCACGGCGTGTTCTTTACGCTAGGCGGCTATGCCCTAGCAATGTACCTAAAGCTGCAAATTCCGGCGAATGCTAGTAGCCAGTTGCCAGAGTTCATGGGGCTGTACGGCGTAACGGAGCTGCCCTGGTTCTGGAAACCTTTCTACTCGTTTCCGATTACGGCACTGATGGTGGTACTGCTGCCGGCGATCGTCGCAGCAATTCTGGGCTACCTGATTTTCCGTAACCGGATTCGCGGGGTGTATTTTTCCATCCTGACTCAAGCGACGACGATCATCTTTTTCAACTTTTTTAACGGTCAGCAAAAGCTGTTTAACGGCACCAACGGTCTGACAGACTTCAAGACGCTGTTTGGCTTGGAGGTGAGCAAACCCGGAGCGCAGTATGTCTTTTACGTGCTGACCATTTTGTTTTTGGCGGCGACCTATGCTCTTTCGCGCTGGCTGACGAGCGGCAGGTTTGGGCGGTTGCTAGTGGCGATTCGGGATGACGAACCTCGGGTTCGCTTCACGGGCTACAATCCGACGGGCTTTAAGGTGCTGGTGTTTGCCATCTCTGCTGCCTTTGCTGGACTAGCCGGAGCGCTATTTACCCTGCAAACAGGCATCATTTCGCCCAACTCTATGAACATTGCCTTCTCGATTGAAATGGTGATCTGGGTGGCAGTGGGCGGTCGAGCCACCCTAGTAGGCGCGATTTTGGGCACTCTAGTCGTCAACTTTGCCAAGAGCAACTTAAGCGAAAAATTCCCGGATATCTGGCTATTTTTCCAGGGCGCTTTGTTTTTGCTGGTGGTGCTGTTTTTGCCTAACGGCATTGTGGGCTGGCTGCGCGATCGCGGTCTTGACACTTTCCAGAATTTGACGGGCAAACGCAAGCGATCGATGACCTATCCCAGTTTAGAAGAAGATCCGGAGGTGGACTATGAGCGAAAAAATACTGGAGATTGAAAATCTCACCGTCAATTTTGACGGCTTTCGGGCGCTGAATAATCTTGGTTTTAGCCTGGATACAGGAGAGCTACGGGTGATCATTGGTCCTAACGGAGCCGGAAAAACGACGTTTTTGGACATCATCACGGGTAAAACCAAGCCAACTGAAGGGCAGGTACGGTTCAAGGGACGCAATCTCCGCCCCTATGCCGAGTATCAAATTGCTGAGATGGGTATTGGGCGAAAGTTCCAGACTCCGCGCGTCTATCTCAACCTCAGCCCCCGCGAAAACCTGGAGCTTGCCTGTAACCGCGTCAAGGGCGTGTTTTCTACTCTGTTTAAGCGTACGCCTTCGCCTGAAAAGCGCACTGTTTCTGGGCTGCTGGAAACGATCGGTCTGGTGCCCAAAGCCGACATGAAGGCAAATTTACTGTCGCACGGCGAAAAGCAGTGGCTAGAGATCGGGATGCTGGTGGCACAGTCGCCTGATTTGCTGCTGGTCGATGAGCCTGTAGCAGGTCTGACGGATGAAGAGACCGAGCGCACAGGAGAGCTTTTGATCTCTCTAGCGCAAAGCCATTCCATTATTGTGATTGAACATGATATGGAATTTGTCCGTCAGATTGCTCGTCAGGTGACTGTCTTGCACCAAGGATCAGTTCTCTGTGAAGGAACGATCGACGAAGTGCAAAATGATCCAAAGGTGATTGAAGTCTACCTCGGTAAAGAAGAAGTTCAGCACGAAGATGATATGCGCCCAATGTCTTATCCGGTTTCTGCTGAAGATGCGATCGTGACCTGACTTATTACCTGTTCATTATTACTGGTCATTCTGCTCATGACTCAAACTTATTCTACTGTCGCGTCCGGATCAGGTGTAGCCGCCTCACCGATGCTGCAAGTTACTGGACTCAATGTCTACTACGGTGAAAGCCATATTTTGCGCAACGTGGATTTGACTGTCCCACGCGGCGAAATGGTCTGTCTCATCGGTCGCAATGGTGTCGGCAAAACTACGATGCTCAAGACTTTGATGGGTCTGCTGAAGCCCCGTAGCGGCAACATTATTTTTGACGGACAGCCGATCCTGGGCAAAACGCCCGATCGCCGCGCCAAGCTGGGCATTGGCTATGTCCCGCAAGGACGTGAGGTTATTCCCCGCCTTACGGTCAAGGAGAATCTGCTGCTAGGCTATGAAGCCAGAGCGACGAGACCGCAGAATACTACCGAAATTCCAGAAGAGATCTATGAGCTTTTCCCTGTTCTCAAAACTATGCTGACGCGCATGGGAGGAGACTTGAGTGGCGGTCAGCAGCAGCAGTTGGCGATCGCCCGTGCCATTATGGGACAGCCGCAGTTGCTGGTTCTGGATGAGCCGACAGAGGGAATTCAGCCTTCTATCATTCTCGACATCGAAGCCGCCGTCAAGCGAATTGTCGCCACCACCGGAATTTCAGTGCTGTTGGTAGAACAACATCTACACTTTGTCCGTCAAGCCGATCGCTATTACGCCATGCAGAAGGGCGGTATTGTGGCTTCTGGCTCTACACGAGAGCTGAGCAATGAAGTGATTCAGAAGTTTTTGGCGGTCTAAAGCTACTTGAGGAGTCAGAAATCACGAGGATGAATGACTCCTTAAACGCTAAATACTTTGGTGCGATCGCGCTAACTCAGGGTAGGGATTAAACCGCTCTCCTCCGGTAATCTGATTGCGGCTTGAGAGCGCAGCTCAACCCATACTTTGTATTGGCGATCGCATACCGTCACGATCGTGCGACTGCCTTTGTGGGAGAGATCACACCCGAGTGAGTAGGCATGCAGTCTAGAGGCAATCTCATAAGATCTTACCAGCATATAAATCTGCCGTCCATAGCTCATGCCCTCACGAATACAACCTTCTCCATAGAAATTGAAAGACTGAATTAGCGTTTCATGAATTACAACAGGGAGCATAGCAGTAAAGTTTTACCGATGGTGTCATTTGATGCCTTCTTCTACAGCTTCCCAGATCAGCATAGAAAAAAGCATCAGCTTCACGACCGATCTTTTTAGCTAAAAGCGTTTCCGTAGTACATTCAACTCTATTTTCTTTTAAATAGGCAAGTTACGCTCTCAAATTTTTTTCTCAGTAATCTCCCTTAGATCTTATAATCTGATTAATTTACAAGCTTATCTTACGGCAACGCCTTAAGACAAGCTGTGCCGGGTCATTTAATCCATCCTGTGATCGAATGAAACCTCATAAGGTAAATATCACAAGGCAAATATCTGATGGCATCCTATAAAAACGTTATGGAGTTCTTGGTGGAAGAAGAGGTTGTATGTCAGATGAAATCTCTTCCGGTTCGGATTGCGTCTTATATCAATCAAACTGAGCTGATCGCCTATGCCCTAAACCAATTGCCGCCACTTTACGCCACCAGTGAAAAAGGCTTGGAGCATCAGCTTGAGCGAGGAAAGGTGAAATTTGCTGCCCAAATT
>CASBQM010000208.1 GCA_949127645.1 Synechococcales cyanobacterium PMM_0036 | reverse complement strand
TGTTTGCTACCCTTCGCCCTGGCTTCAGCCGTCAAAATCTTTCAGGACATCTAGCTTGGGTGGCGATCGCTTTCGGTATCGGCTTTCTGCTGTTTGAAGGTTTAGTGATGTCCTGCGGCTTTCTGCTGACCGGAACCCATGTTTTTACCCTATCTACGCTGGGGTTACTTCTGTTTAAGGAAACGGTTTGGACGATCGCACTAGCAGCCCTACATGGATTCTTGATCTGGCGCAAAACCGGAGCTTTGGCGATCAGCCGATAGGCAAATTTGCAGGAGGCTCGACAAAATGGCGCACGTTGTAATTGCCGGAGCAGGAGTCACAGGTTTGACGCTGGCTTACCTACTGGCACAGCGCGGTATTGAAGTTACACTCGTTGAAGCCGCAACCCAATTCGATCGCGTCTTTCGCGGCGAAGGATTAATGCCGGGAGGCATACAGGCTCTTGAGCAAATGGACTTACTCAAGCTGCTACAAGAGCTTCCCACTCAGCAGATTCATACCTGGGAGTTTGTCGTCAACGATCGCGCCTTCCTTCAAGCCCGTGAGCCAGAGGAATTAGGAATTTATCGCCCCACCCTGATTTCTCAGCCCTTATTTTTAGAAGCTTTGCTGAAACGGGCGCAGACTTTTCCCTGCTTTCACTTTAAGCATGGCACCGTTCAAGGTCTGAACCATGAGAGCGATCGCCCAGATGCGCGAGTTTCTGGCGTAGTCGTGCGGCAAGCCGGACAAGAGGTTACTCTCACTGCCGATCTGGTGATTGGTGCCGATGGACGCAAATCGGCAGTGCGGCGCTTGGCAGACCTGCCGCTAGAAAAGCTGGACTACGACGCAGATGTTCTCTGGCTACGCATGGCGGCTCCTTTGCCGGAGAGCGATCGCCACACCTTCTACGGGTTCATTCGAGAGGCTGAAAGCTTGGGAGCCTACACTGCCTGGGATAATAGCCTCAAAATGGCTTACATTTTGCCGCGTGAACAGCTCTCTCAGGAGCAGCCTCTCGCTCAAAAACAGCGACAAGACTGGAAGGCGATCGACTGGGCAAATCGCATCGCCAAAATTGCGCCCCCCTCTTTTGCTCAACATATCCGCGCCCATGCCGATACGCTAGATTCCCCTGTTTTACTTAACGTGATGTTGGCACGATGTCCGCAGTGGTACAGACCGGGCGTTTTGCTGCTGGGCGATGCCGCGCACCCTATGGCACCGATTCGCGCTCAGGGCATTAACGTTGCTTTGCGGGATGTAATTGTGGCGGTGAATCATTTGCAACCTATTTTGCAGACCGAAACTGAAGTTAATTTGGGGGCGATCGACTCTGCCCTGCAAAACATTCAATCAGAGCGTCAGCCGGAAATTATTCGCTGTCAGGACTTGCAGCGTCAGGAGCAGGATCATGCAACTCAGCTTTGTCGATCGCCCCTACTGCGGCAGATGTTGATGCTGATGTCGCCAGTGATTCGTCCTTTCAGCGGCAAAGTTTGGATGGCGCGTCAGC
Organism: Synechococcales cyanobacterium PMM_0036; assembly: GCA_949127645.1. Lineage (GTDB taxonomy): Bacteria > Cyanobacteriota > Cyanobacteriia > Elainellales > Elainellaceae > Drouetiella. The sequence continues at coordinate 1,348 of CASBQM010000208.1, read as the reverse complement.
ATCAGCTCCGATTCGGCGTACGATCTGTCCTCTTAGATCCACCTGTGTTGAGCTAAGTTCATTAAAATTATGAAGCGCCTGTTGCTGCTATCTATTTTCAATAAAGCAGTGATAGGTTCTAGAGGTAGAATTAAAACTTTTCTCAACAAGTATGCCGATCGAGTCCAATAAATTCATTAAGCCCTTTAATCGACGGCAGTTGCTCAAGCTCGGTTTAGCGGGTGTAGGAGTCGCTGGAGCCGCGCTGGCAGTCCAGCAGCTTAAGCAAGTCTCTGAAAATGCTGTCGTGCAAGTGCCACCAATTCCAGAGGGCACGCCTACCTATGGCAATGGCATCAACCCCATGAAGGTCTGCCGAGAATTTGATTACGGCACCCTCAAGCAGGAGAATGGGCGCACCATTCGAGAGTTTCAAATCACGGCTCAGACGACCACATTGCAGCTCAATCAAGCCATTTCTTACGTGACGTGGAATTACAACGGACGCGTGCCAGGGCCGACGTTACGAGCCAGAGAAGGCGATCGCATTCGGGTGGTTTTCCTCAACAAAGGCGGACACGCTCACACCATGCACTTTCACGGCATCCACCCCTCTGAAGTTGACGGCATCAAGCCCGTTCGCAACGATACGGCATTCATCTACGAATTCGATGCCTTCCCCTACGGTCTGCATCTCTATCATTGCCACATTGCCCCCGTGACTCGCCACATTAGTAAAGGGCTACACGGTATGTTCATCATTGACCCCAAGGAAGGCAGACCCCCGGCTGACGAGATCGTGCTGGTGATGCAGGGCTATGACGTAAACGAAAAGAACGAAAACGAGCTGTATGCCTTCAACGGACTGCCTGATTACTATATGCAGCATCCCATTCCCATCTATCAAAATCAGCTCGTTCGCCTGTATGTGCTGAACCTGATTGAGTTCGACCCAGTTGCCACCTTCCATCTGCACGCCAACTTCTTCAAGCTATTTCCCACGGGTATGACCCTTGCTCCCACGATGGAAGCTGATGTTGTGACTATGGGCACCGCCGAACGGCACATCCTGGAATTTGCCTACCCGTTTCCTGGAAAGTATATGTTTCATCCCCACCAGGATGCGATCGCTGAAGCAGGCTGTATGGGAGCTTTCGACGTAATTTCCCGCTCCGGTACCTAACCCAATATTTACCGCAGATCTTCCTTGAGCTTGAGTTTTTTCGGTAGTGCTAGCAAAAATTTTCGCCTAAGCAGTTGACATTAATTCCTATGTAGGGCGAAGATAAAGCCTTAAGTCACTCTGACGGCTCGTTACAATTCTCAACAAGTTTCACGCCCTGTGAACTTTTTGTGCAGAGCTATTAAC
>CASBQM010000207.1 GCA_949127645.1 Synechococcales cyanobacterium PMM_0036 | reverse complement strand
TTAAGTTTTTTTATGATTTGCAAATTTTTTTAGGGTTATTGCCTACTTAAGGAATTTGTATGGTTGCTATCAAATATTTCGATTTGTAAAAGGTATAGCGTACTATGCACTTTGTTTGCTGATGGCTGAGCGTGAAAAGCAGACGGATAAAGGCTTTGAATTTTGAATTATTGTAAACCTAAGCGAAATTCGATCGGATTACAGATCTATAATGCTCGTCAGTACCTCCCCAAGTCGTTGACGTTGCGCTGAGTAACCTTAGATCAGTCTTTAAGACTCAACCTGAGGAAACTCACAGGCGGCTAACTGCAATTCGTTTCTTTGAGAGCTAATGTGAGCTTCAGACTGATCGACGCTCCCCCCTGAGTCTGAAGCTTGCTTGGTAAGTCGCTATCATCTGATAGGTTCTTTAAAAAGACGCTGCTGTTAGACGCGAATTGAGACGGTTTGGGAATAGGATTTATCTCGTCCTTGTCTAGAGAGGAGAGTCTCGAATGACAACTACCCCACGCGGGCAGTCGGAAAAGGTAAAAGTGTTGGTTGATAGAGATCCGGTTCCTACTTCTTTTGAGAAGTGGGCACAGCCGGGGCACTTCGATCGCACGCTAGCTAAAGGTCCGAAAACGACGACCTGGATCTGGAACCTTCACGCTGATGCCCACGATTTTGATAGCCACACCAGTGATTTAGAAGACATATCTCGTAAAATTTTCAGCGCGCACTTTGGTCACTTGGCCGTTGTGTTCGTCTGGCTTAGCGGTATGTATTTTCATGGCGCTAAATTTTCAAATTATGAATCTTGGCTGGCAGATCCCTTGAGCATTAAGCCTAGCGCTCAGGTGGTTTGGCCCATTTTTGGTCAAGAAATTTTGAATGCAGATGTTGGTGGCGGCTTCCACGGAATCCAGATTACGTCTGGATTGTTTCAACTGTGGCGAGCTTCCGGTTTTACCAATAGCTACCAGCTTTACTGCACCGCGATCGGCGGTCTGGTAATGGCGGGTCTGATGCTGTTCGCCGGCTGGTTCCACTACCACAAGGCTGCTCCAAAATTGGAGTGGTTCCAGAATGTGGAATCGATGATGAACCATCACCTAGCTGGATTGCTGGGTCTGGGCTGCCTCGGTTGGGCAGGACACCAGATTCACGTTTCTCTGCCGATTAACAAGCTGATGGATGCGGGTGTCGCCATTAAGGATATTCCGCTGCCTCACGAGTTTATTCTCAACCCCAGCTTGATGACCGATCTCTACCCCAGCGTGGATTGGGGTATCCCCAGCGGCATCATTCCCTTTTTCACCTTGAATTGGGGTGCCTATGCTGATGTCCTCACCTTCAAAGGTGGCTTGAACCCGGTGACGGGTGGTCTGTGGCTCTCTGATACAGCGCATCACCATTTGGCTTTGGCGGTGCTGTTTATCATCGCAGGTCATATGTACCGCACCAACTGGGGCATTGGTCACAGCATGAAGCAGATCTTGGAAGCGCACAAAGGTCCGTTTACGGGCGAAGGTCACAAGGGTCTCTACGAAATCTTGACGACCTCCTGGCATGCACAGCTCGCTATTAACCTAGCGATGTTGGGTTCAGTCACAATCATCGTGGCTCAGCATATGTACGCCATGCCTCCCTATCCGTACATGGCGACCGACTATCCTACTCAGATTTCGCTGTTTACTCACCACATGTGGATTGGCGGCTTTCTGATTGTGGGTGCGTCTGCTCACGGCGCGATCTTCATGGTGCGGGATTACGATCCGGCTCAAAACGTTAACAATTTGCTCGATCGCATGTTGCGCCAGCGAGATGCGTTGATTTCTCACCTCAACTGGGTCTGTATTTTCCTGGGCTTCCATAGCTTTGGTCTCTACATTCACAACGATACGATGAGCGCCTTGGGTCGTCCTCAGGATATGTTCTCGGATACGGCGATTCAGCTCCAGCCTGTGTTTGCTCAGTGGATTCAACATCTACACACCCTGGCTCCAGGCGCGACGGCTCCGAATGCGATCGCTCCGGCTAGCTATGCTTTTGGTGGCGGTGTGGTTGCAGTTGGCGGCAAGGTTGCTATGATGCCGATCGCCCTGGGCACGGCAGATTTCATGGTTCACCACATCCATGCTTTCACGATTCACGTTACGGTTTTGATTTTGCTGAAGGGCGTGCTGTATGCGCGTAGCTCTCGTCTGATTCCAGACAAGGCTAACCTAGGCTTCCGCTTCCCTTGCGATGGTCCCGGTCGGGGCGGCACCTGCCAGGTTTCTGGTTGGGATCACGTCTTCCTGGGTCTATTCTGGATGTACAACGCTATCTCGGTCGTAATTTTCCACTTTAGCTGGAAGATGCAATCAGATGTGTGGGGTACGGTTGACGCAGATGGTACAGTGTCGCACATTACGGGTGGCAACTTTGCTCAAAGCGCCATCACCATTAATGGTTGGTTACGCGACTTCCTGTGGGCGCAAGCGTCTCAGGTGATTAATTCCTACGGTTCTGCTCTCTCTGCATACGGACTCATGTTCCTGGGCGCA
>CASBQM010000206.1 GCA_949127645.1 Synechococcales cyanobacterium PMM_0036 | reverse complement strand
CCTTTAAGCTCCTGTACGAGTTCCTGAAGTTGCAGGAATGGGGACTGGCGCTTGACTGGGCAACGGCTGAAGCACAGAAGGATCGCTCATCAAGGGCAATGACGGCGATCGCTCTGCTCCAATACCGCTCGGCTGATCCTGAGCATCAGATTTCGGATCTTTTGCCTGAATTGCCATGAGTTCTGGCACCGTGACAAAACGATAGCCTTGCTGCCGCAGAGCCGAAATGATTTGCGGCAAAGCCTTGACGGTGGCGGAGCGATCGCCCCCCCCATCATGCATCAACACAATTCGACCAGGCTGGACATTCTTCAGCACGTTATCAATCAGGATAGGCGACGACACGTAGTAATCTTCCGAATCGACTGACCATAGAGTGGTCGCATACTTGCGCTCACGGGCATAGGTCGCCAGTCCGCCGTTAAACCGTCCGCCCGGTGGACGAAAGAGCGCTGTTCTCACGCCAGTTGTGTCATAAATCAGATTTTCCATACCGTCAATTTCGTAGGCGGCATCTGCAAGGCTGACATCTTGCAACGGGTGGTTCCAGGTGTGATTGCCGATCGTATGTCCTTCTTGTGCCACCCGCTTCGCTAGCTCTGGATGACGCTTGATGTGCAGCCCCACCATAAAAAAGGTGGCCTTAATATTGTTTTGCTTCAAAATATCCAAAACTTGCTCAGTCGTTTCCGGCCAGGGTCCGTCATCAAACGTCAGCGCAATCACCTTCTCACGATTAATAGGAGTGACCTGTGACACCGTTTGACCCTGAAACTGTTCAGGTACTGTGATCACATCGTTTCCAGAAAAACTGCCTCCTATCTGAGCTTGCATTAATGAGAGCCGTGATCCCCCCGGCAGATGAGTTAAAGTTGCCATGGGCTGAGCGGCAAAAAATTTGCTCAATGCTTTGCTCAACTCTACATAAAGCAATCGATAGCCAATGTAAACTCCTGCCAGCGTCACGCTACTCAAAAGTACCGATCGCAAAAACTGAAAGCTAAAGCTATCCGATCGATGCTTGGGTCGCGCCGCGCGCATCTGGCGAAGTCGGTGGCTATTAGCGGGAGTATTAATGCGGACTGACTGCTGCCAAAGCACTTTGGGACTGCCGCTCATCCGCGCCACAATCTTTACGCCAAAGATTTCCTGAGAGTTCAGCGTCCATAGTCTGTAGCAGATAAAGCGAACTAGGCGATCGCGCAGGCTTAGGCAAACCTCTTTATGAGTAGGCTGCTGAAAATCGACAAAAATCTTGAGGTAGTGTTTGATAGCGGCAGGTCGCACCTGCACGGCAACGCCTTGAGCGGCGAGCAAACTATTCATCCAGTAAGTAAGCGCTTGGCAGTTGCCTGCCTGTGCTAACTCAATGACAGAAGGCTGATAAAGCACATTAGCAGAACCACTATCTGAAAAAGCATCAGAATAAGCAGCCGAGTAAGTATCAGAATAAGTCGAGTAAGTCATGCCTAGTCCCTGACGCAAGCCACATTATCAATTCTTGAAGTATCAATTCTTGAAGCGATCCCCAAGCTAAACCTAAGCCGCTCGTTCATTTTAAAAGAGAGCAAATCTTTCCTCCAAAGCCATTGCTAATGCCATGTGTAACGCTTTACGACCTTAGATGACTCAGCCCTAAGATGACCAACGCATAAAGAGTAGCGCATTGCTCAGAAAGCGAGAAGAGTAATTTTGAATTCGAGTAATTTGAAATTGAAGATTTCTGGATGAATCCTTTCATCTCGCAGGGTGCGGTACAGCCGAGAGACTGGCACACCAGCACCGTTCTTTCGAGGAATTACAGGGCATAACCGAAGGTGAGGAGTGAATGTAATGCATGAAGCACATCAAGCATTAGTTGACTTCTCAAACCCTGCGTAAAACCAATGGTGTGGTTGAAGGAGTGCAAGCATGGAGAGATTTTTAGGTGCCCTTTCCATAACGCTACTGCTGTCTGGATGGGCAGCAGTGACACAGTTTCAGAGTCCACAAAATTCTGTAGTTGAGTTTGTACGGGCTGAGTCGAGTCAATCTCATTCTGCTCCGACTAGAGTGATCCCCGATCGCTCAGAATTCATTAGCATTTTGGCTAAAGCGCTGTAAGTCAATCGATCGCAAGCAGAGCCTTCCCTACTCGATCGATCGCAGCATTCTCAGGCGAGTCGGCAAGTTTCTGGAGTTCCCTCCCAAAGTGTGTCGTCCTTTAACGAAATTCATGACGACGTTCAAACTGCACTACACAGCGCCTTCATGCCTTAGTGTCGGCAGCGACGGCTCTATCTCTATCAGTCGGTAATAAGGAAACCACTGCTGAGAAAACCAGTGCTGAGAGAAATCGACAAGATAATTTTGTAAAGTTATCCTGGCGACATAAAAACAGGCTGAGAGGCTGAATAATCTATCAGGGCTTTAGAGAACATTTGGAAGGATTTTCAATTCCTTTACCTAATGTTACAAATCTTTAGCTATCCTGAATGAGAGGCGATTTTTCACCTAGTACACGCAACATCTAGCTAACGCAGCATTCGCTCAGATCCCTTGATCATTTTTTATTGACTGTTTATTCTGTTATCCCCCTGTCTGTTGTTCCCCTGTCTGTTGCTCCCCTGTCGTTTGCCCCTCTGCCCGATCGCCTATCAGTCTTGTCTGTCGTCAGACCCACTTACTGAATAGCCCGCTAACCATCAACGCATCGATCGCCAGTCCGTCAGCAATCCGTCAACAGTCCACGCATCAACTGCTAACACGTCAACCGCTAACACATTAAATAGCCTACACATCAGAAGGCAAACTAGAAAGGCACAATACTCTATGAGTTCTTCTTCTACGCTTCGACCGAATAACGCACCTCAATGCGATTTCTTCAAGCCCCTCCGGCAATGGCTCGATCGCTTTGAGGTTCGAGAT
>CASBQM010000205.1 GCA_949127645.1 Synechococcales cyanobacterium PMM_0036 | reverse complement strand
CTTCTCCCACGCGGGGAGAAAGGGTTGGAGGATGAGGGGTAGAGAACTGTAGTCACCCAGCTCAATATTCCTTTTTGCATAGAGCCATGAAAGAAACGATCGCCTACCTAAAAGAGCGCTTTGAGCAGGCATTAATAGCCGCATTTGGAGAAGATCTGGCAGCAACCGACCCGATGCTAGTGCCTGCCAGTAACCCTAAGTTTGGGGATTACCAATCGAATGTGGCGATGGCGTTGGCTAAGCGATTGGGAAAGGCTCCCAGGGCGATCGCTGAGGAAATTGTGCAAAAGCTGGACGTGGCGGATCTGTGTGAAAGACCGACGATCGCCGGAGCCGGATTCATTAACCTGGCGCTGAAAACGGACTACCTGAAGGCTCAGATTAAAGCTATTCAGTCCGATGCACGGTTAGGCGCGGCTTTGACGAGTGATCCTCAGCGCGTGATCGTGGATTACCCTAGCCCTAACATCGCCAAAGAAATGCATGTGGGTCATCTGCGCCCTTCGTTCATTGGAGACAGTATTTCCAGAGTTTTAGAATTTCTGGGACATGACGTGATCCGTCTAAATCACGTTGGTGATTGGGGTACTCCGTTTGGATTGCTAATTGCCTACGTGCGCGAGGCGTATCCTGAAGCGTTAAATTCTTCGCAGGGTCTAGTTTTAGGAGATTTGGCGACGCTGTATCGAGCCGCTAAAGTTCGGTTCGATGAAGATGAGACATTTCAGGAAGCTGCTCGGCGATCGGTTGTGCAGCTTCAGGCAGGTGATGCGGAAACGTTGCGGGCTTGGCAGCTCGTTTGCGATTTGTCTAACCAAACCAACCGGAAATTTTTTGAGTGGATGGGTCTGTCTGCGTCGATTCAGGAGCGCGGTGAGTCCTTCTATAATCCGCTTCTTGCCGATGTGATTGCAGAGCTGGATAGATTGGGTCTGCTTGTGGAAGACGATGGCGCTCAATGCGTATTCTTAGAAGGATTTACCAACAAAGAAGGAAATCCGCTGCCGCTGATTGTGCAAAAGTCGGGAGGTGGCTACAACTACGCATCGACAGATCTAGCCGCGATTCGCTACCGAGTAACCGTCGATCGGGCACAGCGAGTCATCTATCCGGTCGGAATGGAGCAAATGAATCACTTTGCTCAGATTTTTCAGGTTGGCAAGCGCGCCGGATGGATTACGGACGAGGTGGAATTTTTCTACGCGCCGCTAGGGTTTATTTTGGGTGAAGATGGCAAGAAGCTGAAGAGTCGATCGGGTGAAGCGGTGCGGCTGGTTGATCTACTGGAGGAGGCGATCGCCCGTGCCCGTATCGACCTGGAAACTCGTCTTGTAGCAGAAGGACGAGAAGAGACAGAGGAGTTTATTGCCAATGTTGCTAAGATTGTGGGCATTAGCGCCGTCAAGTATGCCGATCTCAGCCAGAATCGCACCAGTAACTATGTCTTTAGCTTCGACAAAATGCTGGCGCTTCAGGGCAACACGGCTCCCTATATGCTCTATGCTTATGTGCGGGTGCAAGGCATTAGTCGCAAGGGCGAGATTGATTTTGAAAAATTAGGGGCAGATGCACCGATCGTCCTACAGGAAGAAACCGAGCTGGCGCTTGCCAAGTACATTCTGCAACTTGATGAGGTGTTGGGCAGCGTTGAAGCGGAGCTAATGCCCAATCGCCTATGCGAATATTTGTTTGAGTTGAGTAAGAAGTTTAATCAGTTTTACGATCGCTGTCCCATTTTGCAAGCCGAGGAGCCTTCACGCACCTCTCGCTTAATTTTGGCTGATCTGACTGCCCGTACGATTAAGCTAGGGTTGTCGCTGCTGGGAATTCCTGTATTGGAACGGATGTAGGTTGTAGTATTTTGGATTATAAAATCCTTCTAAGCCAATATTAGATTTAATGCTAGAAACACCCCTAGGCTGGGCTTTACTGTTTTTTCTGGGAATCTTTACCGGGACGCTATCAGGGCTGCTGGGAATCGGTGGCGGGCTGCTCATGGTTCCGGCTCTAACGCTGTTTAATGTGCCGCTGGTGCAGGCAACCGCTACGAGCTTGGTGGGGGTATTTCTCAGCTCGGTGTCAGGCAGTATTCGCAACCTGAGGGCAGGTGAGCTGAACTGGCGGGTTGCCTTGCTGCTGTCGCTGTTTGGCATTTTTACGGCTCAGGTGGGAGCTTGGTTGGGCGATCGCATTTCAGATGCCATTCTCTCGCTAGCCTTTGCCGGACTTTTACTAGTCACCATTTATTTAATTCAGCTCAAGCAGCAATTAAAGCGAAAGCAGTCGGTCGCCTCTGAACCGACAGAAATTGATAGCTCCGCGACTCAAAGCTACTCGCTGATGCCGATCGCTGGAATTGGTCTATTAGCGGGCATTCTATCAGGGCTATTTGGCGTGGGTGGTGGCGTTGTGATGGTGCCTTTGCAAATGCTGTTGTTGGGAGAGGGCATCAAGTCGGCAGTGCGGACGAGCTTGGGCGCGATCGTGGCGATTGCCATTTCTGGTTTAGCCCAACATGCTTGGAACAATAACGTGCTGTGGATTCCGGGCATTTGCTTGGGTCTAGGCGGCATTCTGGGAGCGCAAGTCGGAAGCCGACTGTTGCCACGATTGTCGGAAAAAGCAGTCAATCAACTGTTTAAGCTATTCCTGATTGGATTGGCGGTTTATATGGGGATGCGGGCGATCGCTGCCTGGAAGTAAGGCTATTTCAAATCGGCAGAAGTGGAAACAATGCGCTTCAGGTATTCCTGCTCGGTCACTAGCTCCTGCGTACTTTCAACGCGATCGAGAAAAACCAATCCGTTCAGATGATCAAACTCATGCTGAAAGATCCGGGCTACAAAGTCGGTTAGCTCTTGCTGCTGCATTGTGCCGTCTGGAGCCGTATACTCAATGGCGATCGCCCGATAGCGCGGTACCAACCCCCGAATCCCAGGGACGCTGAGACAGCCCTCCCAATCTTTAGCCATCTCCTGCGAGTGAGTGAGCGATCGCGGATTGATCATGACTGTGGGCAGCATTGTTGGGGCGTTGGGATATCGAAGATTAGGACGAGAGGCAACAATAATCAACTGATAAGGAGCTGATACTTGAGGTGCGGCAATGCCTACGCCATTGGATTTGACGAGAGTCGTCATCAAGTTATTGATGAGCGTCTGTACCCACGATTCATGAACATTATTAATAGGCTGGGCGATTTGCCGGAGAGCCGAATCGCCTAACTGAGAAATTTGTAGAGTTTCTGTCATCTTCAAGTTCTCTAGACTGCTCAAAGCTATAAAGTTGAAGCTAGCACCACCTTGACTGTAACTTACGGTTCATATTCTATTACAGCGCTTTGCGCTTGGTTAAGCTACAGTTATTTTTTTAGAAGCCTTGCTCCGCAAGGCTTCTAAAAAAATAACTGTAGCTTATGCAATTGAAAATTGCTGTAATTCTAGAACTCTAAGGTACCTTGCCCCAAATCTTGGCTAGCGCAAACGCTTAATGCTTTTAAATTCATAAAACCGATAGATCTACTTATTGACAGAGGAGTAAGACTAAACTGGCAGCTACAGTGTGGAAATGGAGTCTAGTCGCTTAATCAGTTGGAACGTGGCACATAAGCAATAGATCTTCTGCAACACAGATATTCTCTAGCAGAATTCAGCTCTAGCTTCCTAGATTCTCTAGACTCAACCCGACATGAAAACACCAGAGATGAACTCTTTACTCATCGTCAATCCTACCTCTGGTCCTGTTGAAAACCCTGGGTTGATCGATGACCTCACAGAGTTATTGCAAGCGCAAGGAATCCAAGCCGAAATCTGCACAACTACACCCGATGAGAATGGTGAACGTCTCGCTGCTAATGCGGCTAAAGCAGGGATTAGTCTTGTAATTGTAGCTGGGGGCGATGGCACGATCGAGGCGGTAGCTCGTGGATTAGTGTATACGGAAACTGCGTTAGGCATCATTCCATTAGGAACACGCAACAATATTGCGGCTAGCTTGAACATTCCCAATGATTTGGCTCAGGCTATCCAAATCGTCAAAGAAGGTAAGCGCGATCGATTTGACATGGGCAAAGCGAATAATCATTACTTTATGGAAGTGGTAGGAGTGGGTTTAGAGGCTACGCTATTTCCCTGCGGGGATAAGGTTAAAGAAGGAATTAAGAAAAACTATCTAGCAGCTCTCAAAAGTATCTTTGCTGGTATTAGAACTTTTTTGCAGTTTAGACCGCACCGTTTGGTTTTACGCTTCGATGGCAGGCGGATACGTCGTCTTCGTACTTTGCAAATCAACATCTGCAACAGCTCTCGCTATGGCGTAGAATTTGCTTTAGCGCCTGAGGCGAAGATGAATGATGGCAAGCTAGATATAGTTTATATCGACAACCCCTCCAAGTGGGATCATCTACGTCACTTCTTTACCGCTATGCGGGGTGAGCAGCTTCCTCATAAACGGCTCAAGACGTATCGAGCTTCTACGATCGAAGTTAGAAGCTATCCACCGTTAGAAGTTCATGCAGATGGCGAGTGCTTAGGCACTACCCCAGTCGTTGTGGAAGTGATTCCTCAAGCCCTCTGGATTTGCGTACCTGCGCCTGAGCGATCGGAAAATTCGCCAACGAAAGCGGTCTCAGTTTGAGCGATCGATTTTAGAAAACTCTTCAAAGCTAACGCGTTTCTATCGATCGCCCATCCATCTCTATTCAAATTCCACCGATTTGAGCCAGCCCATACAGACAAGCCCCAAGCCATATACCACCAGCAATCCAGCCACTCAAAACGTCTGTCGGCCAATGCACACCCAAATATAGCCGACTAAAGCCGACTCCTAGAGTGATAACAGATGCCAAAGCAGCCGTAATCACTAAAGAAACATTCAGGTAGTTAGTAAAGTCAGCCGCTAGCAAACCATAGAAGGAAATCGCGCTCATAGAATGACCGCTAGGATAGCTGTAATCCATCGGACGGTCAGGAGATGCCCATAGATCCGGTCGTTTGCGCTGAAAGAAAGACTTGAAGATGCCATTGAGCAGCCATGAACCGCATAGCCCGATCGCTAGAACCAAAGCTGCACTGGTTTCGTTACGATAAAGCAGAATTCCTCCAATAAAAATGAGTAGAGGAATAGTAATTTCACCTTGAGCTAGATAGGTCACCATTGACATATATCGGTCTAAGGTCGGGTTAGCCCACGATTTAAATGTCAATAGACAAGACTCTTCAAAAGGCAGCAGCCAATGCCACATAAGAAAACGCGCCAGGAACACGCCTGCCCATAGAACGATCGCGCCAGCGAGCAAACCTGCTAACAGATAAGGCATAAAGGCAATGAGAGACTGGAATAACCAGTAGAGGCGAGTGCTAACCTCCGTCATCTGCAATCTCCTAAAATGGAGGGCTGTGATTTTGAAATATTATAGGCTATTCACTTAAAGATGGTGATAAAGGTTGGCGATCGCTACAGCTACGATCAATATGTAGCCTCAAACTAAATTGGTACTAGAAGATGCAACACGCCCCTAAAACTAGCCTAAGCGCGATCGTTCTGGCTGGTGGATTAAGCACTCGCATGGGGCAAGATAAAGCCCTAATTTCGATCGCGGGTGTTCCTCTGCTGCAACAAGTTTGTCGGGTTGCTTTGCATTGCGCCGATTCAGTTTATGTGGTGAGTCCTTGGTGCGATCGCTATCAATCTTTTCTAGAGCAATCTATTCATTTAATTCAAGAAATTCCTGTGCCTGGAGCCGCTAACTCTCAGACTCCGATGAAGGGATTTGTTCAGGGTTTATCGTATGTTAAATCTGAGTGGGTGCTGTTGCTGGCGTGCGATTTACCTCGGCTCGATATTAACGTTCTTCAGAGTTGGATGGGTGACTTAAAACTTGCGAGTGAAGATACGATCGCTCTCTTACCTAGAAATTCAAAGGGGTGGTGGGAGCCATTGTGTGGATTTTATCGAGCTAGTTGTTTGTTGAGTATAGAAGAATTTTTGGAAGAAGGGGGGCGATCGTTTCAAGGTTGGCTCAAGAGTCAAACTGTTCAAGAGCTAATTTTGCCAGATGAGGCAATGTTGTTTAATTGCAACACGTTAGAAGACTTGAATCGATTGCAGAAATAGCGACTTAACTACCCTGCAACTTCATAGATTTCTAGAGGTAAATCATCTGGATCTTGAAAGAATGTAAAGCGCTTTCCAGTGAGGTCATCTAATCGAATGGGTTCTACTGATACACCTTTAGATTGCAAATCATTCACGGTTTTATCAATATCTTTAACGGCAAAAGATAGATGTCTTAACCCACAGGCTTCGGGGCGGCTAGATCTGTCTGGAGGATTGGGAAAAGAGAAAAGTTCGATCGCATCTTTCTCTCCCACCCTCAAATCTAGTTTGTAAGAATTACGCTCAGATCGAAAGGTTTCCTGAATCACGGGAAATCCTAAAGTTTCCACATAAAAATGTTTCGACTTTTCGTAATCAGAACAGATAATCGCCACATGATG
>CASBQM010000204.1 GCA_949127645.1 Synechococcales cyanobacterium PMM_0036 | reverse complement strand
CTCATTGTTCCCGATTATAATGGTGAAGCAGAAATCATCAGCCAGCATGGAGAGCTTAGAACCGGGCGTATCAGTAATGCCAAAGAAGTAGCAGTGGAATTTGGCCGGGCAGAGATATTTCATATCAACAACGGGCATATCAGCATAAGATACTCACTGGCGGAAATCAATAAATTAAGCGGCAACATTACTGCAACATTTGAATTTGCTGATTCTATAAGGATCAGCATGGACAATGACATAAAAAGCATGACTATTGAAAACACCTACTCTACCCTTTATCTTGATCTCGCCGGAAGTTTTTCTGCCAAAATAAAGATCAACACTCAACTCAATGGTGTAATAACAGCAAGTGCTTTAAAGGTGGAAGAAGAAGTTATAAAAAACAAATCTGGCGAAGCTGATAAAAACCTGACAGACCGGCGTTATACTGTAAAGATTGGTAGGGGCGAAAGGAACATCAGTATTGATTCAAGATTCGGTAAAGTGATATTAGGCCAATATTATTCTTATCATAAAACAACAACTACCATTAAAAATACGAATACCGAAACAAGGAAAACAGAAAAATCAAACAAAAGATCAAATTAATAAAAAGGATAAATAAATATTATATCACTTCAAATTGAAATGTATATGAATAAAGCATTTAAATTTTATATGTCGACGCTTATTTATTTGGGTTTTAATCTTCCGGTAAACGCACAAAATTCACTGCTATGGAATTCGCTCCAACCCGGCGCATACAATGTTGGCTTCGTGGCCGAATGGAAAATGGATTATACAAGAACCTGGGGACAATCAGATCTCATTAAAGAAGATTATGTTTCCACTAAACCTTATGGCAGGCCGGTAAGGATCTCTACCTGGTATCCCGCTGCTCCCGATCCAGGTAAAAAGCAGATGAAAATGAAAGATTATTTATCCATCCTAGCAAATGATCCCATCAGCAAAAAAGCGCAATCGATCATTATGAATAAAGATATTGGAGACAGCACAAGAAGCATAAAAGGGTTGTTTTCCGGAGATGAAAAACAGTATAAAGAGTTTTTAAATACTTTATCCGAAGCCCGGATCAATGCCACTTATGTAAAAGGGAAAAAATTTCCCCTCCTTGTTTATTCTTTAGGGCAGAATGATCATACTTTCGAGAATATTGTGTTGTTTGAATACCTGGCCAGTAATGGTTTTGTGGTTATTTCTGTTCCTCATTTAGGCGTTAATGCACGAAAAGATTATTTACTGCTTGATGAGCCTTTAAGCTTTGACACCCAGGTGCGGGATATGGAATTTGCATTAAGTCAAAGCCTTCAGCTTCCTTATGTTGATAATAGTAAAATTGGCTCGTTTGGGATGAGTTTTGGTACAATCTATTCGCTATTGCTCGCAGGAAGAAACAGCAACATTAAGGCTTTAGTAGGTCTTGATGGGACTGTTATGGGTGGATTAGAGCCTTTTGCATATAAATACTGGCAATCACCTTTTTATGATTCCTGCAATGTTAAGGCACCGATTCTTCAATTATTCAGAAAGGAACACAACGACATGTCTGTAATGAACTCATTGATCTATAGTGACAGGTACCTGTTAGAGATCAAAGATCTTACTCATGCTGATTTTACATCTTATCCAATGTATACCTTGCATACCCCAAGAAATCTATTGGACACATTTGCTTTATCAAAACGAACACCAGAATATGCTTCTCAAAAATTTAAAGATATCTGTAAATATGTAAGTATTTTCTTTGACGCCACATTAAATAATAAACCAGAATTACTGAAAAAGGATGACGTTTTTCAAAATAGAGATACAAATCGGAATGTTTCTATGCAATTGTTAAAAGCTGTTCATGCTCCCAATGAAGAGGAATTTTCAAAAATAATATTACACTCCGGGGCTGATTCAGCAATTGCATATTACAATCATTTGAAAAAGGAATATCCGGGAACAACCTGGCTAAGACAAAGAAAAATAAACCGCATCGGGTACGAAATGCTGTATAACAATAAAGTAGGAGAAGCAATCAAAATATTTAAATTCAATGTCGCAGTTTTTCCCGGATCGGCTGATGTTTACGATAGTTTAGGTGAAGGCTATATGGTTGCCGGCAAAAAAGATCAGGCAATAGCGAATTACACAAAATCATTAGAAATTAATCCCAAAAATGAAGATGCAAAAAAAGCTATCGAAAGTTTGCAATCAAACAAATAAGTAAACCTGTCAATTCACGAAAAAGGCAGTTCAAAACCAGTTGAACTCATAAATCTATATTCTATTTTTAGAATTCTTTTTTCTCACCTGCGCCGATTACGGGACTGTTTTGAAAAAAATCCTTTCGATAATACACCATTAAAAGAATAACCTACCTCTTTTGCAGCCTGTACAATTACGGAAAACAATTCAGGGCTAATAATAGTTGAAATTGCTAGAATTGATATTCTTAATAGATGTTATCAGCTATAATTTATGCAATAAATAACTCCAGGCAACAAAAAGTTTGCCGCAAGGCTGGCGGACGGAATAACAATCGGCAGTTGTACCACTATCTTCTAATATCGGGCTTGACCGAATTCTATTCGGCTTTTAGTTGTTAACTTCATCATCAGTTTTTCAATTGGCTTCAGTTGCCGGGCAGACAGTTATAAAATACCAGCCCTGCGGCAAGCCTCGAACGTTATGTGCCATACAGCCCGACAGTTTAACCAATATTGGAGCGACAGCAATAAGTTATTTATCAATTAGGG
>CASBQM010000203.1 GCA_949127645.1 Synechococcales cyanobacterium PMM_0036 | reverse complement strand
GGATGACTAGGACGGCTCTCTGCCTTACTGAATCAAGCAGATGGACCGAAACTTCGCCATCTGGAAACCGCTCGATCGTGCAGTTGCCCAAGGGTAAACTGAGCGCTTGGGCAATGGTCGCTGCCAGTGTCGGATTAGCAGTATCCGCAAATAGAACAGTCTCCGGCATTCTAGGGTTCCTTCGATCGCGCTAAATACTCCACCACATTAATGCCTGTTCGGAGTTGGTCTGGAGTAGGCATTTGATCCAGGCGCATCAATTCGCCGATCGCTGCTGTTTCTGTATCGCGCTGGCTGCTGGCTGCTGCTAAGATCTGGTTGTTTTTCACGTAGAAGGCAATGAATTGGCGATTTTGCAGATTGCCATCCACAATCAATTCATCCCATTGCTCGGCATGACCGACGTAGCGCAAAGGGAACTTGAACTGCATCGTCCAAAATACAGGAACTGCTCTAAATTTTGTCGGCTTGCCCGCCATGTTATGAGCGGCAATGCGTCCCTGCTGGGCAGCAATCCGCCAATGTTCGACGCGAGTGGATTCACCTGTGCGCCAATCTGGATAACGAGCAATGTCACCCGCTGCATACAATCCATCTGCCGCTTGCAAGTAGTCATTCGTCAAAATGCTATTGTCTTTAGCATGACGCTCGACTCCTTCTACAAACTCGGTTGCGGGCTGCACCCCAATTCCCACAATCACCAGATCCGCGGGCAAACGATCGCCATTGTCTAAAATTGCGGCTTCTACCTTGCCACTGCCTTCTAGTCGATCCACTTTTCTGCCCAGTTGGAACGTAACACCTTGTTCTTCATGCACTTGCTGAAATACACGACCGATCGCCTGACCGAGCGTTTTCTCAAAGGGGACAGCGTCGGGAGAAATAACCGTCACCTTGATACCCTGCTGAGCCAACCCGGCAGCGGCTTCCATGCCAATAAAACTAGAGCCAATCACTACCGCATGAGTGGCGGTTTTAGCGGCTTCAAGAATACGATCGCAATCGCTAAAGCTCCGCAACATCAGCACATTTTGCAACTCTGCACCGGGAACCTCTAACTGTCGCGGTTTGCCACCCGTTGCTAGCAGCAGGGCATCATAGCTCAAGGTATCGCCATCCGCAAACTGAATGGTTTTTGTCTGGGCATCCACCCGCGTGGCTGACTTGTTTAACCACACTTGAATATCATGGTCATGGTAGAACTCCGCTGAACGCAGCGGCATTTGGTCTCGTGACACCTTGCCGTTGAAATAATCTTTGCTCAACCAGGTGCGATCGTAAGGCAGGCGATCATCCTGAGTTGCCATAATGATTCGTCCCTGAAAGTTAGTAATTCTTAAGGTTTCCGCCGCATGAGCGCCCGCTGCCCCTGCCCCTAAAATCACAAATGTCCGTTGATCCACGGTGGCATCGGACTTTGCCATTGATTGCGTTCGAGTCGGCGCTGCGGCTTCAGGCACAGAAACAATCACGTTGTCGCCGTCAATTCTGACTTCGTATCGCGGGAGCGAATCGAGTCCCGGTGGCTCTTGCTGATCGCCCGTCGTGATGTTGAAATAAGCATTGTGCCAGGGGCAAATGATGTGATCGCCACTCAAGACACCATCCACTAAGGGCGCTTTGTAATGCGTGCAGTGGGGAGCGATCGCAAAATAACGACCCTTTTGGCGAATCAGCAGTACTTCAGTCTCGCCCACTTTCACGCACTGCTTTTCACCCTCTTGCAAATCATGAATGCTGGCAACAACGGCTTCAGTGGATGGCATACGCTTTCTCAATAAATTTTTACTTCAAGGGTTAGTCAATATCACAAGGTTTAAAGTAGGCTAGGTTTTAAGCAGGTAAGGTATAGCGCTGCGTGATTGCAGCTTTGACGCGATCGCGGCTTTCACAGGCTGAGAGGTCTGATTGTTTTTCAATGTCAGCCACCTCTGCAGCTAACTGATCATCTTTAATTGCTTCTTGAAGCCAATGAGAATAATCCTGTTGATGCAGATGGTATAACCAGGTATCTTTATCCACTCCCTCGGCTAACTGCACAAACATCATTAAATTCTGTGCTTTCAAATTCAGCTTGCTATCTGCTCCTCTAAAATAAAAACACTTATCATCCCCCAGTTGTCCCTCGGCATAGTTGCGCTTGTGCCGCTGTCGTTCTCCTTTCGGGGGGCGAATCTGGAAGCGGATAGGATGTTTGTCCGTGCGGCGGAACCAAACGAGTGCTTCCCCAAGCGGTAGATCCTCTGAGGCAGTCGAGTCTGGCAGGCAGTACCCTGAACTAGTACAGAAAGATGAAAGGGTAGCATTAGGCGCTTTGCCGATCGCCACGATCGTGTCTATTAAAGCTAAGGCAGAAATGGCAACCTGATCGGGGTGAACTGTAATCAGCATCATGCCAGCTAATGCTTGGGGCAGCGACAACGAAGCAGGGTTCCAAGATGCGGGCAGCATATGGTAGGCTTCATCAACCACAATCCAGTGCGGGCGACCTGTCCGCGAGCGCAGTTCCAATAGCAGAGGCAATAGCCCAGAAAAAAAAGCTGGGCGCTCCTCCACTTTGACGGCAAGTAGATTGATAATCACATTTTGCAATGGCTTGCCCAGTAGCTCTATCACCTCAGTCATGTTAGGCTCCCGGTTGCTATCCCCTAAAACCACGGCTCCTTCAAAGCTTTCATAATCGCCTTCTGGATCGATGATGCAGAACTGGTACCCTTGCTCTGCTAGCCGCTCCAGAATTCCTGTCGCCAATGTTGATTTGCCACTGCCCGATGTGCCTGCTAATAAAATACTGGTGCCGAAGGGGTGTAGATTAACCTCTTGCTCGTCGTGAGTCCCCATCAAAACCTTGTGCCGCTCGATCGCCATATCTTGCAAGTCTGAAGCAATGAGGCGCTCAATCGCTCAGTTACACCCTCGCCCCGGCTGCCTTGGGTCACCCAATCGACCCGCTCCTTCACCATTGGTAAGGCGTTTGCCACTGCAACCGAAACTTCGCACAGGCTCAACATGGCATGGTCGTTTTCG
>CASBQM010000202.1 GCA_949127645.1 Synechococcales cyanobacterium PMM_0036 | reverse complement strand
GTAGAGAAAATATTATTCTCAACGGCGTGCTGATGGGTCTGACTCGGCGAGAAATCATGAAAAAAATGGATGAAATCATTGATTTTGCTGAGTTGGGTGAGTTTATTGATAGCCCAATTCGCGTCTACTCCCGAGGGATGTTGGCAAGACTGGGCTTCGCTGTCGTAGCCTCTCTTGATCCAGAGATTTTGCTAATTGACGAAATTCTTGGCGTGGGTGACGTTCGCTTTCAGAAGAAGTGTCAGGAGAAAATGCTGAGCTTTAAGGAGAGTGGGGTAACGCTGCTGCTGGTAACGCATTCGATCGCTAGCATTGCTAAACTCTGCGATCGCGCCCTCTGGATTGAAGATCACGTTGTCAAAATGATTGGCGATCCCTATGAAATTGCTGAGAAGTATTGTAAAGCGGCAGGTGTAGAAATAGATTTGGGAGTTCCAACAAAAGGCGAACTCAGCACCACTAGCTTGTAGTGCTAGAACTTGTAGTGCTAGAAGTTTTGAGACCTAAAAAAACCATTCAGTAAGAGCTTCAGGCTGATTCATGAGAAATTTTCCGGCGCAATATCAATTGCAACCTCAGGATGTTTTGAATTTTTCGCACATCCCCAAAACCGCAGGTATGACCTTCAGGACGATCGTTGAAGATCAGTTCCGTGATGAGGAAACTTGCCCGGCGACCTTGAATGCGCAAGTCAAATCTATCCCTGCTGAAGAGTTTGCAAAATATCGCCTGTTTCGCGGGCATCTAGCCTATACGAATTTGCTAGAGCTGCTGCCTCCTGATAAGCGGATGATTAATGTAACTGTGTTGCGGGAACCGATCGCTCGCGTCATTTCTCACTATGAGTACATCCGGAGAATGCCGGGAGATCCTTTCTATGAAGCCGTCAAAGACATGACTCTAGAGGAGTTTGCCCACAAGCTCCCGGCTGGCAGCCTTAAGAAAAATCTGCAAACCTACTATTTGGCTAAACTCATTCAGTTTGATCTGTCAAAAACCTCGCCTGACGAAATCTTTGAGCTTGCTAAGCAGAGTCTAGACCAATGCGCCTTTGTGGGTTTGGTGGAGCGGTTTCAAGATTCGCTATATCTTCTGTCTTATATTTTTGGCTGGAATCCGATTATTAACACGCGCCGGGAGAATGCGGCAAAGTCTAAAAGTCCGCTGGATGAAATTCCGGCGACTACATTAGAAGTTCTCAAGGAAAACAGCGCTTACGATATTGAGCTTTATCAGTATGCCAAAGACATTTTTGAGCAGCGGTTCGATCAAATGGAGCAGGATTTACGGCAGAAATATCTTGCGCCGATGGAGTTAGCAACCCCCGAAGCGATCTCATCTGAAGCGCTGGCTAAACTGCTGGATAGGCACTATAACCAACGCTACGCAGAGCGGCAGATTCCGACACCCGATCAGACTTGCTATAACTTTGCCGAACCTCTGCGGGGTTCTGGCTGGCAGCGCCGGGAGCGATCGCTAGAGTTAGGTGGTTTCCGCTGGATGGGTCCCGGCACGATCGCTACCCTGGATCTACCGCTACAAATTAACCCTGAGACTGACTTGGTGATTGAATTTCGGGTTTTGCATACCCATCTTGTGGCTCCAGACATTCTCAACAGCCTGACTGTCTCTGTCAATGGGCAGCCGATCGTCCTAGACATTCTTCATAATGATCAAGGCTCTCGCTTTTACCACGGGTTTATTCCTAGCGCAGTGCTGAAAAGCGATCGCGTCTTCACGGAATTTACGTTTCAGGTTTGTCGCACTGCTTCGCTACAAGAACTTTTTCCCGATAATCCGGACGCCCGAATCTTAGGGTTGGCTTTTAATTATATGCAGGTGTTTCCAGCGAAGCTGCAATATCAGAAAAGCTCTCTAGCTTCCACGTTTGATTCTCCAGCCTGGAAAATGACGGCTGAGTTTCTTCAGCAACAATCCCAAGCTGAGGAAACGATCGCGGCTCCTCTAATTTTTCGAGCTGCGGTACCTCGGTCTATCGTTAGCTACGACACTTTCCTCAGTAGTGAACCCACACCTTGGGCAGTGCTACATAAAGGTAAAAGCGATCGCACTGGAGCTTTGCTGTTCAAATTCTTTACTCAAGGCTATAGACCTGTTTTTGCAAATGAAGTGTTCGTAGTTTTTACGAAGCGTCAGGATTTGCCGAGTCTTGCCTACACTTCGGATCATGTCAAGCCTGTGTACGCCAACTTTTTGAAGCGCGACTTAAAGCGCGAGTTAAGTGAACGCACTAGATCAATGTATCAAAAAATCAATGTATCAAAAAATTAACGTATCAAAAATTCCTAGCCTCTAAGCCAAACTCAGCATAGATTCAGTTGCCACTTCTGGTAGCGATGCTTCATGCGGTGGGAATACTGCAAGATTATGAACTGGGGCTTATTGCAGTTTTTTGACTCTGAACTGGGTAGGTAATAGCTTTAATGAAGCTCAAAAGATTCTGGCGCAGCGCAATATTCCTCGGCTTTTTGGTGCTGCCTATGCTGATTGCCTCTAGGACATTTGACAGCTCTCCACCTACAAGCTCACAAGCATTAGTATCTCTTGTTGAACCTCCTGTTTTTGTTCAATTGTTTGAATGGAAGTGGGATGACGTGGCGCAAGAGTGCGAAAAATTTCTAGCGCCCAATGGCTATGGTGCAGTGCAGATTTCGCCCGCTACCGAGCATATTCTGGCTCCAGGCAATCCTTGGTGGCAGCGCTATCAACCCGTCAGCTACAAAATTGACAGCCGGAGCGGCGATCGCCTTCAGTTTACTCAAATGGTTGCTCGATGCCACGCGGCAGGCGTGAAGGTGTATGCCGATGCGGTGATTAATCACATGGCGGGTATAGATAAAGGCATGGGTAGCGCTGGCTCTGCATTCACCAAATATGACTACCCAGGCATCTATCAGCCCAGCGATTTTCATACCTGCAAAGCCAATATCAAAAGCTATAGCAGCCATAGAGAAGTGACTCAATGTGAGCTAGTCGGATTGGCTGATCTAGATACAGGTTCGTCCAAGGTGCGGCGGCAAATTGCTAACTATCTGACGGATTTAGTGCGTTTGGGTGTGGATGGTTTCCGGATTGATGCGGCTAAGCATATGGATACGCAGGATATTGGGGCGATCGCCCAGCAGGTGCAAAATGCTACAGGCATAAGATCTTTTATTTATCAAGAGGTGATTGATCCGGGAAATGAAGCCGTTCGTAAGAGCGAGTACTATCCTAACGGCAGAGTCATTGAGTCTGAGTATGGGAAATTTTTGGGGGCAAAGTTTCTGGGCATTAATGGTCAAACCCTATCTCAGCTTCAGACCTTGGGCGAATCCTGGGGGCTAATGCCTAGCGAAAAAGCGATCGTCTTTGTAGACAACCACGACAAGCAGCGCGGACATGGTGGCGGTGGCGCGTACCTGACTTACAAGCAAGGCACACTCTACGATCTTGCCAATGTCTTTATGCTGGCGTTTCCTTACGGTACGCCCCAGGTCATGTCTAGCTATGCGTTTACAAATTCTGATCAAGGACCTCCTGCCGATACCCAAGGGCAAACTGACGCAGTGTATGTGAATGGTCAAGCCGACTGTTTTGGTCGGTGGGTCTGCGAACATCGGCATAGCGCGATCGCCTCTATGGTGATGTTCCGTAATCAGGTCGCGCCTGATGCACTCGTAACCAATTGGTGGAGCAATGGCAGGAATCAAATTGCCTTTGGTCGTGGCAGTCAAGGTTTTGTGGTCATTAATTGTGAAGAGCAGGCGCTAATCCAAACGTTCCAAACCAGTTTACCTGCGGGACAATATCGCAATCTGATGACAGACAGGCTGCACAAGGGTACTGAAGCTAAATCTGAGCCAATCCTCGTCAATGCTGAGGGCAAACTGGCGGTAACAATAAACGGGATGGAAGCGATCGCCATTAACCTTGATTCAAAGCTTTAATTCAAAGCTATGACTCCTGCTAGACGGAATTCAGTGCAGGATCAGGCGTAAATTAGTGTTGACACTTCTTACAGCAGGAGGGCTTGACTCACTTGGTTCAAATGCCTCTAGAGAATTTTCTGAGCGCATCGGGTATCATTCTCGACGTGCGTAGTCCTGCTGAGTATCAGCAAGGGCATATTCCAGGGGCAGTCAGCTTTCCCCTCTTTACAGATGCGGAACGCGCTCAGGTCGGTACTTGCTATAAACAGCAGGGGCGCGATGAAGCTGTGGAACTGGGATTTGCGATCGCCGGACCCAAGTTTTCCCAATTTATTGCCGATGCAAAACAGCTTGCCCTCGATCGCCATGTCCGAATTCACTGCTGGCGGGGTGGGATGCGAAGTGGCGCAGTCGCTTGGGTGCTGGAAACCGCTGGCTTTAAGGTCATCACCCTAGCTGGCGGCTACAAAATGTTTCGACGTTGGGCAATCGCCATCTTTGAGCCGCCCAAGCCCATTCTGATTGTGGGCGGTATGACAGGCACCGGCAAAACTGACATTCTCGCGGCGCTGCATCACACCGGATCACAGGTACTGGATTTAGAAGCGTTAGCTAGTCACCGAGGCAGTAGCTATGGCAGCTTAGGATTGCCGCCCCAGCCCACAAATGAGCAATTTGAGAATGAAATTGCAGTACGTTGGGCAGCCTTTGATGTAAATCATCCTGTTTGGATTGAGGCAGAAAGCAATCGTATCGGGTCTTGCCGAGTACCCGAACCCTTATTTCATCAGATGAATCAATCTACCGTGCTAGAAATCAAGCGATCGCGCTCAGAACGCCTATCAAGCTTAGTCCAAGTCTATGGAACCGCCGATCGACAAGATCTAATTAGCGCCACGCTCCGCATTCAAAAAAAGCTGGGTGGGCAGCGCACCAGAGAGGCGATCGAGCTGATCCAATCCGACCACTTAATAGAAGCTTTCGACGTCGTCTTGAACTACTACGATAAAACTTATACCTACGATCTACAACGTCGCAAGGTCAAAATTTATCCGATCGAGGTCACAGGTCTGCAACCTGCTGAAATTGCTAAGGTATTACTCACTATCTTACCCCCTAGCTGAAACCATAAGCTGAAACTCTCTGTCTCCCAAACCTGCACGACCGTAGAACCAACGGCTGGTAAAAGGCGAGCTACCTAACTTTCCTCC
>CASBQM010000201.1 GCA_949127645.1 Synechococcales cyanobacterium PMM_0036 | reverse complement strand
GTTCAAGATTGACTGACTCAGAATCGAGACTGGCATCATAGGGCAGCAAACCGCAGTCGAATTCCAATGTGCTTAACAACTGCTCGATCGCCTTCCAGGGTGGCGAAACATAGTGGTACTGTACGCCAATCGGCACAATCCACACATCAGGTTGAAATTGCGCCTCCTCGCGGTCTGCTTTGCGCAGATCTTCGACACACCAAAAGCTAAGTTGAGCGATTCCGGGTTCCAACGGGCTAACAATCTCGTTGTGCCCATTGGTCGCGCCTTCTGGAGCAGCCGCGATCGGAAACTGACCTTCTGCGTAGATTTCTCGTGCCGATCGCAGCCCCATTAAATCCAGCTTGCCACGCCGAATAGAGGTACATCCCAGATGTCGCAGCAGCCAGCCTACAACCTTGCCCGCCCAGAGCGGAATGCCGCGATCGTACATGAAGTGAGCGTAAATCGGCGATTTTAGCTGAATTCCCTGCTGCCGCGCCCTTTGAGGAATTTGCCGATCGAGCATATTAAACAGACAAAAGGGATCATTGGTGCTGGGATGCCGAAACGCTATCATAAACCGCAGATCGCCAGCCTGAAATTTCTGGTAGCACCGAGTCAGCATATCTAGATTATTCACCCGGACATCCACGATTTTCAGTCGCCAGCGTGTCCATAGCGGCAGCACAACTTTCATAAAACGGTAGACCGCTGGGCTAAAGGCAGGCGGAATGAATTCGAGAGGCGGCTGAGCCTGGGTAATGGGTTTGGGCAAGGCGATCGCTCCTAAATACTCGTTCCTAAGCAATGGAATTCTAGACAGGCTTTCTAGACAAGAGCTTCTAGACAAGAGCTTCTAGACAAGAGCTTCTAGACGTAAGCACTCCATACCTTAGCTCAAGTTGCAAATGGGATTAAGCAATTTGAAACAAAAACGTCATCTTGTCCCCTTTGCCTAAAGCAATGCGATCGCCGGGTCTGAGCCGATGACGGTTGCCGCTGGGTAAAGGCGCATTGTTAATGTATGTGCCGTTGGAACTACCCACATCCTCAATGTAGTAAAGATCGCCCTCGACGCGAATATCGGCATGGATTCGAGAAACAATCTCAGAGTTGGGAAACCCCGACACGTCTACATCGGGCGGAATGCGATCGTTTGGCTTGCCGATATGGATGACCGCTAAAGTGGTGGGCAATTCTACAGGCGTATTGGTCTGGACATGCAGCAACCGAGCCATCTGAGTTTGCAGTTGAGTGCTATGTGCCGGAGCCATGATAGGAGGCTGAGCAAAAGTCTGCGGCATGACGGCGGGGCTGGGAGTTGGGGCTGGGACCGCAGGTGCAGAAAAAGGATCAGGCGGGTTTTCAAAAGGCTGAGATAGAATGGGCGCAACGCCTTCAGGTAAGGGCGAAGGCTGGATCTCTACCAAAGGCTCTAGCGACGGCAGCGGTTCTAGGGGCACCAGCTCAGGAATATTAATCGCAGGAGACGCTAAATCAGGAGACGCTAAATCGGGGGACAATGTAGCTGACTGCGATCCTACGGATGTGCCGCTAGCCTGTAAATTAAATCCGCACTGACCGCAGAAGCTAGCATCTGCTTGTACCGAAGCCCCGCACCCCGGACACGAAGTCATAGCAGGTAGCGGAGTATAGCAGGCTTCGCACTGCACCGCCCCTTCAGGATTTTGGTGATTACAATTGGGACAAACGATCATGCTGCACTTCCCCGGATCACCCTAAGTTTATGAGTTTGCATATTATTGCTTTGCCTACGGTTCAAGTATATTATTTAATTTTTTTGAAAGGTAAACGGCGTTTACCTTTCAAAAAAATTAAATAAGGCTCTAAAAACGGATCTGCGAATCTTTTTCATTTCAGACTATTAGGTTCACCCTTTAGGTTTTGTCCGGCATCCTGATCTAGCAGCCACCATAGCTCTCCAAAGGGATGAATCAAGCGAGAAGGATACAGCTCGCTATCGGCGTTAGGGGCAAAGACCTCTGCCAATGCAGCCTGCTTGCTGACTCCCGCTACGATAAATATGACGCACCGCGCTTGATTAATCAGGGGAATTGTGAAGGTAATGCGGGGCTGACCGTCTTTACTGCCCACGGTGACGAGGCGATCGCAAACCTGCAATGCCTCCGTGTGGGGAAACAGTGACGCAGTATGGGCATCGTCTCCCATTCCCAGTAAAACCACATCAAGGGTAGGGATTTCTCCGGACTTTACCTGAAAAAAGTCTTGAAGCTGCTGCTCATACTGCTGGGCAGCGATCGCCGGATCATCTGCATTTGTCGGCATCGGGTGGATGTTTTCTGGCGGGATGGGCACTTTGCTCAGCCATGCCTGCCGCGCCATGCCTTCGTTACTGTCTGGGTGAGTGGGAGGCACATAGCGCTCGTCGCCCCAAAACACATGAATTTTGTCCCAGGGCAGATCTTCAGCCGCGATCGCCTCATACAAGGGCTTTGGCGTACTGCCGCCTGAAAGGGCGATCGTGAAAATTCCCCGTTCGGCAATTGCGGTCGGGATCTTCTCTAAGATAATTTGCAGCGATCGGGCAGTTAAGGCAGCTTTATCAGGCAGGATTTCAAGGATTTTGTTCATGGCAAGACTTTCCTTAGCGGCATAGAAATTATCTGCTCCCAAAGTTATCATCCCATCTAGATACGCCTTAGCGCTCCTGTTCTTAGCGACCCTGTAGTATCTTTGCCTTCACAGGGGAACTCTGTGATTCAAGTCTTCCAAAAGTTTGCATGATTCGATCAATGCTATAACGAGAGACTGAATTAGGTAGCGATTTGATCATTACATAGCAATTTGATATAGCAATTTGCCGCGATCGGCAGTCTACAATCCTCCAGCTCAATCTGTCGAAATCTCGTTTAATAAGTCCTTAGATTCGTCCATCAGCCATCGACATTACCCATGAATCCGAAGAATGCTCTCAGCAGCTCCTCAATTTCTCTGCTAGCCTCCCGCACTCTAAAAGTCGTAGGCATTATTGTTGTTCTAGCTGCCTTACTAGACATCGTAATTTTGTCGATGCCTTACCAATTTTCAGAGCGATCGTGGCAAATTAATTTTGTCACCCAAGTAGTCGATCGCGGAGTCGTGCCGCTAGTGGGGCTAGTGCTGGTGCTAGTTGGGTTCTGGATTGACAGTATTAGCGGCGATCGGGCGATCGGCAAAACGGTCTGGCAGAGTCCTCGGTTTTACACCTTTGCCTTTGCGAGCCTCATGGGGCTATTTTTCCTGCTGCTGTTTCCGCTGCATCTGAACAATGTGCGGCTGGAATATGCGAATGGCATTACCCAAATCACCAAGCAAACAACCGATGCCGAAGCGCAGCTCAACACACGCCTGAAAACCGAGGTGGAATCGCAGCGTAGCCAGATTACGCAGCTCATTGGGGCAACTGATGAGCAGTTGACTCAGGTAGAGCAAAACGGTCAACTTACTAAAGAACAGGCAGATTTGATCCGCAAATTCAAAGCAGATCCCAAAGGTATTGATCCTTTTCTCAGCCAACGAGAAGCTGAGCTACGCAATAAGGCGGCAACCGAAATTCGGACTCAGAAGCAAAAAGTAGAGGATACCTTACGGACGGATAGCCTAAAATCAGGTCTGCGGGTGAGCGTCAGCAGCTTGTTACTGGCGATCGGCTATGTCGCCATGGGCTGGATGGGTTTGCGTAGCCTGAGAGAAGAAGCCTGAGAGAAGAAGCCTGAGATTCAAGCCAGCTAAAAGTTGTGCATCTTGAGTTAGCCCTTCCCCTGCGAAGGGCATTCTTTTGTAAGCTCAAACTTTCTTAGCCCACCATGTTTTCGATTTATATCCTGACGCATAACGAAGAATTGGATATTGCGGCTTGCATTGAGTCGGCAATGTTGTCGGATGATGTGGTGGTGGTGGATTCCTACAGCAGCGATCGCACCCTCGAAATTGCCAGTCGCTATCCAGTGCGGGTGGTGCAGCACAAGTTTGATAGCCACGGCAAGCAGCGCACCTGGATGCTAGAGTCGATTCCGCCCAGGCACCCGTGGGTTTATATTCTGGAAGCCGATGAGCGCATGACTTCAGCGCTGTTCCAAGAGTGTTTGGTGGCCGCTCAAGCTCAGCAATATGTGGGCTATTACGTAGCGGAACGGGTGATGTTTTTGGGGCAATGGATTCGCCGCAGCACTCAGTATCCGCGCTATCAGTTGCGGCTGTTACGGCATGGCAAAGTTTGGTTTACTGACTATGGACATACAGAGCGGGAAGTCTGCGAAGGCGAAACTGGCTTATTGAAAGAAACCTATCCGCACTATACCTGCGGTAAGGGACTAAGCCGCTGGATTGATAAACACAATCGCTACTCGACGGATGAGGCGATCGAAACCCTCCGCCAAATTGAGCAGGGCAAGATCAACTGGCGCGATTTATTTTTTGGCAAAACGGAGATCGATCGCCGTCGAGCCTTAAAGGACTTGTCACTGCGGCTGCCGTTTCGCCCTTTGATTCGCTTCTTCTATATGTACATTTTGCTAGGCGGCTGGCTGGATGGACGGGCAGGATTTGCCTGGTGTACCCTGCAAGCTTTCTACGAGTATTTGATTTTGCTGAAAGCCTGGGAACTTCGGCATATGCCGCGATCGTGAGATTTATTGTCTGGCGTAGGCACCCAGCGGCTCTTTGATAAACCGCACATACAAATGTTTGAAGGTAGACTTAATCACCCGGGGTGCGCCAAAGTCGATCGGCATCATTTGGTCAGGCAGTTTCCAGTCAGCAATCTGCAGCTCGGCAGGAGACAAGAGCGGGAAAGTCATCTCCTTCAGCTCAGGACAAAGCCCTAGCCGCTGAGAAGCCGCGATCGTTGGCACCTGAGCTGGATCGACTTGCAGAATGTCTACAAGAGCGCGATCGAGAGCAAAAATATTGGCTGAGGCTCCCAAAACTCCTAGAAGCCGAGGTTCGCCACCGCTAGGACCATTGCCTTCGTGACCCACAATGCCATCCAGGATCGTCAGATTGGGGGCGATCGTCCGAGCCGTCTCCACCAGCATATCGCCGAAGCGATCGCGATCTTTACCTGCCTCCATGTGCCACCAAGCTTTCATCTTGCCGGGAACGCAGCCAAATAAATTCTTTACGCCCAAGGTCAGCGTGAGCTGCATGTGAGATTTCACCTTAGGCAAGTTAATTACCACATCGGCTTCCATCGCCTCCTTCGAGAGCAGCAGGTGATTAAATTCTTCGCCTGCGACCTGATAGCGCTGTCCCTTCATTTCGACGACCGGGACACCTAACTCATCCAGAATCGGCTGATAGCCGTTTGCCAGAGCCACGCCTCTAGCGCTGCCAAACGCGGGGCTATCGCCTAAGAAGGGCTTGCCACCCGCCTCAATCACCTTTTGAGCAACGCAGTAGACCAACGCGAAATTAGTGGTGCATTCTTTCGTAGGACGCGCCCCGGTCAGCAGATTGGGCTTCAGCAAAACCCGATCGCCCGGTTTCACAAATGCCGCCATGCCGCCCAAGGGAGCCAGCAGATTGTCCAGAGCAGCTTGCAGGAGAGGGCGATCGTAAGATTCAACTCGGAGAAGACTGACAATAGACGGCGTAGAAGGCTGCATAAAAGTTTTCTGCGGTAAGGGTTAAATAGGTTCTACCAAATCTTTGCCATTTGCAGGGTAAAGCCAGGTAATTCTGGATCGCCGCTGAGAGAGGCAGGCTGATCCAGAGTGGCGATCGCCTGATGGGGGCGATAAATGTAGACCTGCTGGTTCTGGCGATCGATCAGCCAGCCCAGAGCCGCGCCGTTGTCGATATACTCCTGCATTTTGGCTTGCAGACGGCTGAGGGTGTCGCTGGCAGACCGCAGCTCAATGACAAAATCGGGGCAGATGGGGGCAAAAGAGGCTTTTTGCGCATCTGTTAGGGCATTCCAGCGATCGAGCTTAATCCAGGCAGCATCGGGCGATCGGGTTGCGTCGTTGGGTAATAGAAAGCCTGCGCTGGAGTCGAAGCCAATGCCTGTGCCATCCTGCTCTGTCCAGATTCCCAGATAAACAGCCAGATTGAAGTTACGGTTGCCTGTGTCAGAAAAAGTAGGTGGCATGATAATCACGTCTCCATCAGCGGTACGCTCGATGCGGAGATCACAATTGACTTGGCAAAATTCCAAGAACTGCTCGTGAGTCATTTGCACGATCGCCGGAAAGTTGACCGTTAGAGGGAAGTTATTAGTTTGGATTAGCAGCGTTGTCATGGGTAGCTCCATTCCATTGCTCTAATTCTAGTCGTCTCTAGAGTATCGATCGCCTGTACCCAATCTCTTGCACTGAATTTCTAATAGATGTGTCACCATAGGTTTGGTAGATAGTTTCCGAATGCATCCTGAACACGTTATCTTTCTGAACACATTATCTTAGAGAGTCAGGTCTAACCTTGCAGATTACGTTTCTAGGAACTAGTTCTGGTGTGCCAACGCGATCGCGCAATGTCTCTAGCGTTGCGGTGAGGTTGCCCCAGCGTTCAGAAATCTGGCTGTTTGACTGCGGCGAGGGCACACAGCACCAGATTCTTCGGAGCGAACTCAAAAGCAGCCAAATCACCCGAATTTTTGTCACCCATATGCATGGCGATCATGTGTACGGATTGATGGGCTTACTAGCAAGCTGTGGGCTAGCCGGAAATCCTAGCCGCATTGATATCTACGGGCCGCCCAAGCTAGATGAATACCTGCGAGCCTGCGGACGCTACTCCCAAACGCATTTTCACTACCCGGTGAAAGTCCACACCGTTCAGCCGGGAATCGTATTTGAAGATGACGAATTTACCGTGAGCTGTGCGCCGCTGACCCATCGTGTCCCTGCCTTTGGATATCGAGTTGCCGAAAAAGATAAGCCGGGACGATTTGACGTGGAACAGGCTGCTGCTTTGGGCATTCCGTCTGGGCCTCTCTATGGCAAGCTCAAGCGCGGCGAAGTGGTGACTTTGCCAGACGGACGGGTGATCAACGGCAGTGAGCTGTGTGGAGAAACCCAAATTGGGCGAAAGTTTGTCTACTGCACAGACACTATTTACTGTGATAATGCCGTTGAGCTGGCACAAGATGCCGACGTGCTGATCCATGAAGCTACCTTTGCCCATCAGGATGCCGAGCTTGCCTACCAGCGGCTTCACTCCACCTCGACTATGGCGGCTCAGACGGCTCTGGGGGCACAGGCGAAACGGCTAATCATGACCCACTTTAGCCCGCGCTATGCCCCAGGAAATGCGATCGCCCTAGAGGATCTGCTTAAAGAAGCCCAAGCCATCTTCCCCAATACGCTAATGGCACACGACTTTCTCACCTATGAAATTCCCCGTCGCCAAACTCAAGAACTCGTAGCTACACGCTGAGGCTATAATTTGGGGTGAGACAATAGGAGCTAGAAAAAGTGAAGCACTTGCAGCATTTTCTGCCCTCTGCCCGCTTACCCCTCACCCCTAGGTTGAATGTGACTGCTCCCACCCAACTGCTCTGGGCGATCGTCGGCTTGATTTTGACTATTGGTGGCACCCTGCTTGAAGCCTTTATCGCCAGTCCTTTGGGTCTTTGGGGACAAGCCCCTGCCTATTCTTTGGGCGTGAGCTGCCAAATTGGAGCCGTGCTGCTGATAGGATGCCTGGGCGGCAAAAACGCGGCGGTGATTTCCCAGGTTGCCTACCTGCTGCTGGGGCTAACTTCCTGGTTTAACGTGTTTACCCATGGCGGCGGCTTAGACTATGTGCATCGTCCGAGCTTCGGCTACCTGCTAGGGTTTATTCCAGGAGCATGGATCTGTGGATTGCTAGCTTTTTGGCTGCCCGTACGGCTAGAGTATCTGGCGTTAAGCTGTCTGGGTGGGCTATTGACTATTCATCTGACGGGCATAGGCTATCTGCTGGCGGCAAATTATTTTCATTGGGCGGGGCAGGTGTCTGTGCTTCAGGCGATCGTTACCTATTCTCTCAATCCGCTTGCCGGACAGATGGCGATCGTGTGTGCGGTGGCAGTGCTTGCCTTCGGTCTGCGCCGTTTAATGTTTTATTAGTAGTGGCTGCTAAAAATATTTCTAGAAGTATCGCCAAGAACAGCCTGGTTCGATCGCCCCATAACCTATGAATTTGAGAAATCGCCTGTTTTGGATTGCGGCTGCTTTGGGATTGATTTTGGATCAGCTCAGCAAGTTTGCGATCGTTCAAAATTTTCGGATTGGGGACACGCTGGCGCTGATTCCAGGAGTCTTTCACTTTACCTATGTGGTCAACAAAGGGGCGGCTTTCAGCCTGTTTAGCGAAAAGGGTGAATGGCTACGCTGGCTGTCGCTGATTGTGAGTGCCGGGCTGATTTTGCTGGCTTGGCGCACTCGGATGAATCGCTGGGAGCAGGTGGGCTATGGCTGTGTTTTGGCAGGGGCATTGGGGAATGGGATCGATCGCTTCACGGCTGGACAGGTTGTTGATTTTCTAGACTTTCGCCTGATTCACTTTGCGGTGTTCAATTTGGCGGATGTTTTTATCAATATCGGCATTTTTTGTCTTCTAGTCGCGGCTTTTCAAAAACCACCCCGGAAAAACGGTAATGGCGTGGCTGATCCATAAACTGGGCTGATTAATAGGCTTAGCTGGGAAATAACAGTTTTTCCTCCGCTATTGGGGAAGGAACACTCTATGTCATAATCCGTAATAGAGTTTCTAATATTTGAGCTTTTAAGAGATTTCTTATGGATGGGAGCCGCCAATGAGTACGGAAGCGATCGATCCCAAAACCCTCGACAGCTATGAGTGTGGTGCCTGTGGTTACGTTTACGAACCCACGAGAGGGGACAACACTCAAGATATTGCGGCAGGCACAGCTTTTGAAGACTTGTCTGAAGATTGGCGTTGCCCAGTCTGCAATGCGCGGAAGCCTCGATTTAGCAACATTGGTTCTATTAACAGTCCTTCAGGATTTAAGGAAAATCTGAAGTACGGTTTTGGAGTCAACACTATGACCCCTGGTCAAAAAAACCTGCTGATCT
>CASBQM010000200.1 GCA_949127645.1 Synechococcales cyanobacterium PMM_0036 | reverse complement strand
ATTGTCGTCCATGATTTCGTAAATGCGATGTCAACTCGCACATTAGGTTACTTTTTTATCATAACGCATATACAAAATAAAAAGCTAGTCGATTAAAAACCGACCAGCTTTTTGTTGGAGAATAGCAAAGGAACTACCCGCTCCTACCCAGTTTTTAAGGATGGGACAGCCGCGATACGTTCTGTAAAGATGATAGCATCTTTAAAAGAAAAACCCCTGAACTTCAAATTCAGGGGTTTTTGGTTTTAGTCAGACGTTTGTGATTAGTTATAATATTCTAGCTTAAGTACCGCAAATGCCTTCACATTCGTTAAAGAAACCTTCAAACAAGTCTCCTTGGTTTTGCACGGCATCCTTTAAAGGTTGCCTGCTTCTATGGACGTAGCATTTATGCTTGACGCCATACTCAGACAAATCCCTATGGGATTCATCATATTCAACAGCTAATTGCCATTCGTCTGGCTTATTGCGCCTGATTGTATGCCAGTCAGCCGTGTACGGGCAAAAGTAGCACCTACTCTTGGGTGGATGGATTCCATGACTAACGCAATAATTAAAGCAATCTGTCCTATCCCAGGACAGATCTATTAGAGGGTAAACATTCTTCATGTACTGGAGACTACTGGGCTTCATTCGGATAATCTCATCCATGCTGATTCCCAGCCACATAGCTACTTTACCCTTTCCTTTAGGAAGCTTTCCAAATCTTTCCTTGTAATCTGTTGTAAGCTTTCTTCGGACTGGTAGTACTTTAAATTCCGCAGTACAACTGCGGTTTAGCATCCCACCATGTTCTGTAAAGAGCGGGACAAAGTTTACTTTTTTCCCATCTTCGTGTCTTGAAGCATTTAAGATGCTCCCATTGCTCACTATGTCTAGTGGAATGGGAAATATCCCTTGCATCATCTTTAAATGCTGGTAAACTGACATTGGTTCTGCACCTGTATCTGCAAAATATGCTTTGTCAGGCAGATGTCCAACTGCTTTAATTAGCAGTTCTGGGTTATGCTTAATTAGAAGTGCGATCGCAGTTGATTGCACCCCAGCCCCAAAAGATAGGGCTTTAAAGTTAAATTCGGTCATAATTTCCTTTGTGTTTGTATCCTATTTCTATTTTTAACAAAAAAATGAAAACTTATAACTATCTCAGTCAAATAAAAATCCTTCAAGCATCAGTTCTTGAAGGATTTTTGTTTACGATTAACTATTTAAAGATCTATCGGTACATCGGGTTAGGCGCAAGCGGTGTCACAGATGGTCCCGGTCCTGGATCTACGGAAGGTCCTGGACTTGCCGATGGGAATGGGGTTACAGATGGCGCTGGTCCTGGTGGTCCTGGATCTACGGAAGGCGCTGGAGTTACTGATGGTATAGGTGTTGGGGAGGGAGTAGCTTGCTTTAGCCCATGAATTTTGTCTAGCAGTCCAGCAACAGCAGTATTTACCGCTGCACTATCAGCAGAATCTTGCGTCATTTGTGCCTGAATTTGCTGACGTAATTGAGTAAACTGGTCTGCATCAGCGGCAATCTGAGCATCCTGAGCGCCCTCATAAGCCAAAACTCCGTCACAATATGTTGCTATTGAGGTAATCATGTCGATCGCTTTTTGAGCTTGGACGCTTGGGGTATTACCATCATCAACTTGTTGAAGTGCCATTTTCCATCCGTTCATAAGTGGTCGTGACCATTGTAGCAAGAGTTTGATCTACGTGGCTAAACAAAAAAGTCAGTGACAGATCAACTTGTCACTGACTTTTTTGTTTTGAAAACATTATCTGATAGAGGTTTTAGCCTCTAATCTAGTCTTTTTATGACGAGCTATCAATGCTAAAGACAGCGAAAGCTGCTGGCAAGCATTTTCTTTTTGGCGTGGTATCTTTTTGAGCATTCAGCAGATAGCTTTTTACGATCAACTATCTTTTTCATGTAGATCTGGATCTTTTCTTGGATGGATTGGGATTGCATGGCTAAAATAAGGTTAACTGCAAATAATTGTTGTCGTCTTTTCCTAAAGCTTTTAGGATCATCTTCCAGCGTTTCTTGGTAGCGAAGCCTTGCTTGAAGTACCAATCCATTGGATTATGATTGGCTTTTGACTTGTTACACATGGTGCAAACTGGCAGCACATTATTTCTGGTATCGGTTCCTCCATGCGCCAGACAAAGAAAATGTTCTATGTGCAGAGTATCCAGTGGCTTCACCCCACAATAAGCACAGCAGCCATCAAAAGATTGTCGGACTTCTTTTTTGCTGTATGGATATCTGTGAACCTTATTAAGAACCTCTTGTCTTTTCTTACGCGCACGTTGAGATGTAGCTTTACCAGCCGGAGATTGATAATATGCCCGGCTACGAACACGATTTTGATCTCGATGATTAGCCCTAGATATTTCTCCTTTTAACCTAGCGCAATCACAACATTCTTTACTTTTTCTATACCTCAAAGATTGCTCGGACTTATCCCACTTGTGTAAACGGACGTATAGATCCCCTAAGAAAAACTTTTGTTGGTTAAATGGCTGAACCTGGGTGGCTCCTAAGTACATAGCTAGACCCCTTGTGT
>CASBQM010000199.1 GCA_949127645.1 Synechococcales cyanobacterium PMM_0036 | reverse complement strand
GGTCTTCATAGGGCGTTATATTCGCAAGGCTTTGAAAAATGCAAAAAAGGGGCGATATGGATCGCCCCTTTTTTCATAAAAATATCATCTGATAAAAGGCAAATACCTAGGGATTTATCAGCACCGTTGTGTTGCCATCGGCATCTTCATGGGCAACATTGCCGTCGGTATCGATTACGGTGGTGCTGCCATCTACATCTTCATGGGCAACATTGCCATCGGTGTCAACTACGGTGGTGCTGCCATCGGCATCTACATGGGCTGCATTGCCATCACCATCTACAGCCGTTACGCTACCATCTTCATGCTCGTATACATCTATGTCTTGAGCAAGTACGGGTAAGCTCAAACTCAGGCTGTATAAAACGATGCCAAAAGCCAAAAGAAGTTTCTTCATCGTGAATGCCTTAAACCTATTGAAATGCCTCTCAGTTCTAGCTGCGATCGCCCTAGTTTGATATCTGAGAAACTACGGGTTTACGCCTCTGATTAGAGAAATTGGCACAGGCACTATCTCCGTAGCATTAGCGATCGTGCGGAGTGGGTTCTGCGGTGGAGGCATCACTGGAAGAATTAGCAGGAGCACTGGCAGAGCGGATACGGACGGGAGTCGATCGCGCTACCGGAAGCCATCTTCCTTCTTCAGTGAGATAGCCAAGCGTGGCAATGTAGTCGCCATAGGAGGGAACGCTGACATGGCGATCGTTGGCGGTTTCGCTGCATTCAAACTGCTGCAAGCTTTTGGGCGGCTGATCGCTCAGATCTACGCCTGTAATGTCGTAAACTCGCAACATAAGGCGGTGACCGCCCTGCTGCCGCAACTCCTGCTTACGCTCTTCCGAAACTTCCCAATAGGCATAGATTTCGTCCGCGCTACGGGGGACTAAGAGCAGGCGGCTTTCTGAAGTGGCTTGAACGCTAGGCATAGCGGGAACGCTAGGCATAGCCGGAACGCCAGACACCGGAACGCCAGACACCGGAACCGATGCAACGGAGGCTCTTGAGGTGACGATCGGATCATTAACCGGAGCGATCGGTGAAGCTTCATCCATTGACGAAGCCTCGAAACTGAGTGGAGTTTCAGGAGTTTCAATAGGAGAGCTGAGTTTCTTGTCCGAAGGAATACAGACCGGAACCCGCACATGGGGCGATCGCGCCAAGGGCAACCAGCGTTGTTCAGCCGTCACATATCCGATTTCAGCACTGTAATCTCGATCGTCTACAGGAATAGGCATATGAAGGTCTTGAGCCTCTTCTGAGCAAGCAAACTCCTGGGTACTATGGGGATTCTGGTAGTAGGCATCAATGTCTGTGACATCGTAAAGCCGTAGCGTTAGATCCTGTCCACCCTGTTGCTTCAGCAAGGTTCTGTGGGCTTCAGACACTTCCCAGTAGGCATAAGCGGATTTGCAGTTGCGTGGAGTGAGGACAATGCGGCTGTCAGGAAGGCTAGAGACTGGTAGTGTAGAGACCGCAGGTGCAAATGCGGCTTCTGATGGAGTAGGAATGACCGTTGCAGGGGCGATCGGTTCTCTTAAAGGTAAATCCGCTCTGGTTTCATTTCTGATTTCATCTGAGGGCGATCGATCGCGCAGTAGCCATGCCAAAAGCCCTAATCCGCCCAGTGCCGGAAGCAGCCACCACCAGCGCGAAAAGAGATCGTCACTTTCAACATCAGTAATGAGATTGCCCGGTGAGGCAGTTGCACTCACACTAGGACTCGGTGAAGCTGCGTTCGGGAAAACGCTCGGCGAGAGTGCTCCTGGTGAAACCGCTGGACTAGGGCTATTGAGTTGAGGTGCCGCCGTTGGAGCCGACGCAGATGGAGCCGGAGCTATAGCGATCGCCCCCCCCATAACTGCCGCCACTCTGGCTGCTTCTACAGCTTTTTGACTATCAGGCGCAGTGGCGATGCCCAAGAAACCCTGGACGGCTAGGCTAGGATTAGCGCCCTTATAGACGTAGGCAAATGGCTGTGAAAAGGGGTAGCGTGCGTCGTTGGGCAAGGTTCCATACAGGGGAAGAATACGCACAGCCGAGTTATTGCTTACCTGATCGGCGATGCCGTAGCTGATGCCATCATTGCCCAACTGCTGAATGACGGCGCTAGTGCTGTCTTCGGTTACTTTAAGAGCGTTTGCGCCCGTCTGGAAGGGAGCAACTTGAAAGGCGGGGTAGTTAGGCAAAGCGCGACGGGTATCGCTGGCATCCGGGCGATCGATCAAGCGAATCGGCAGATCGGCTCCGCCCACCTGCGACCAGTCTGTGATCTCGCCTCTGAAGATGCTGGCAAACTGTTCGCCCGTCAAGCCTTCAGTAAAGGGATTGTTGGCTCCGACAAAAATGGCAATCTTGCTCCGGGCAACTGGGACGGCGATTAAGCCTTTAGCCAATTCTTCTGCCGTCAAAGGACGACCGATTGCTGCCAAGTCGATCTTTCCATCTAAGACTGCCTGAAGTGCTGCCTCACTGCCGCTATAGCCCAGATTGACCTGTGTACCTGGAAACTGAGTTTTGAAGCGATCGCTCAGCGTCTGGTTAATAGACTTCATGCTGCTAGAGCCGTCAATCTTGACCGTTGTGCCTTGGGGCAAAGGTGCTGGAATCGGGAATGCAGCCTGAGCCAGGACTAAATTTGAGGTTAAGGCGGCTGAATTGGGAGCAACGGCAAAAGCTAGCAACATTGCTAGAGCGGCTATGGCATTGCATTTCTGAGATGGTTTCATAAAATCCTGACTGAACCTTGCATTTGCGAAAAGCACGCTGTGATTATAAGGTCAAGTCTTGAAAACGGAGGGATTTAGCAATATTTATTTTTTATTTGTGACTCGTAATCTCTGTAACTTGTAATCTCTGTAACTTGATAATCCCTGCAACTTTAGCCAAATTTCACCTGCAACAGCGAGCAATCGTCCTCAAAGCTGCCTTTGCCGCTGAAAGACTGCATCGCTTGAATAATAGGGTCGAGTGGATCGGGCTGCGAGCCATGCATCTGGCTCAAGAGCTGAATAAATCCGTCTAAATTCCAAGGCATCTCGTCCAATTGCGCCACCTCATAGATGCCATCGCTAAAGAGGTAGAGCGTGTCGTCGGGGCGAACCTCACAGAATGCGCTAGGGTATTTGCTCTCCATCAACATACCGATCGGCATTCCTCGCGTTTTGAGGGGACGGACATCGGCAGAGGATTCGATATGGGCAGCCATCAGCACCGCCGGGGGATGTCCGGCGCTGGCATAGATTAACTGACGTTTTTGTTGGTTATACACCCCGTACCAAATTGTGAAATAGCGGCTGTTATGCTTATCCATATCAAAGATTTCGTTGAGCGACTGCAATACGTCGCTGGGCTGATAAAAATTAGCGCCTGGGAGAGACTGCGATCGCAACATATTTTGCACCGAGACCGAGAGCAGCGCCGAGCCTAATCCGTGCCCTGAAACATCCAACAGGTAGATTGCCAGGTAATCAGGATCGAGCCAAAAATAGTCAAAGCAGTCGCCACCCAACTGGCTAGAGGGCAAAAATCGGTATGTAGCAGAGACTTTTCCAGTCAGGGGATGGGGTAGGAGCGATCGCACATAGGCGGAGGCTTCGGCGAGTTCGGTCTCTAAAAGCTGCTTTTGAGTTTGCAAATCCTGGACTAGCCGCTGAAGGTCTTGTGCCGACTGGTGGAGCCGTAATCCCGATCGCACTCTCGCCTGTAGCTCATGCACCTCAATGGGTTTGGGCAAAAAATCATCGGCTCCGGCATCCAGTCCTCTAACTCGGTCTTCGACTCCCGATCGAGAGGTCAGCAAGATGAAAAAAGTGCTGGACAGAGCTGGATTAGCCTTAATTTGACGGCAGACTTCTAGCCCGTTAATACCCGCCATTAGCCAATCACAGATGATCAGAGCAGGGCGTAGGACTGCTGCCTGCAGGATGCATTCCTCGCCACTCTCTGCAATCGCAACCTGATAATCTTGAGCTTGCAGGGTTTTCCTTAAAATCATCCGGATGACGGGATCATCGTCAACAATGAGTATCTGAACCATTTCTAAACCGTGATAATTCCGAGACTTCAAGAGCTAAGCGCTGATGCGCTCACAGCCCCTCTGGAAATATCATGCCCAAAACGATACGGCGATCTGGGTATTACCCTCTGCTCTTCAGTGAGCGAGTATCCAGTAGTTAGCGGATCTTCAGTTAGTATTCAGAAGCCTCGTTCTTCATCTCAGTTGTGACCGTTCTCAGCAATGCCAAAAAGCAGTTTTCGAGCGAAAACCGATTTGAGTGAACTGGTTCAAGTTCTCGCGTGGTTTGATGCATTTACTCAGTCATCGCTGCCAGAAACGACCTTTATGCAGTGTCAAACGCTTTTGGCAGAAGGGTTTACCAATGCGGTACGTCATGCTCATCAAAGCAAGGCGATCGATTTGCCGATCGATCTTGAGCTGCAATTGTGGGATCAGCAGCTTGAAATCCGCATTTGGGATTATGGTGAGCCGTTTGATTTGCTGCAAAAAGTGAAGAGTCTGCCCAAAAAAGTAGACACAGATTCGACGGGTGGGCGCGGTCTGAAATTGCTGGAACAGCTAGCGGATGGCTTTAGCTATACCCATGCCGATCGACGAAATTGCCTGATGATGATGAAGCAATGGCGCGGCTAATTTCAAGACACACCATACTGCCCCTACAACAATTGTTGTCAGCGCTGCAACTGAAGCTAGGTTAACGTTGCTGTCTTCTGTGGCTTCATGGCGTACAGAACATTAAATCCCAAGGCGATGACAATCAAGCTCATGCCGATCGCCTCCGTCAAGTCTGGTACTTCGCCAAGCTGCACTCCTGCCGCCAATACGCCGATCACCGGATTCGCCAGGGTGCCCAGTCCGGCAGTCCCTGCGGGTAAGTGCCTGAGAGCAAACATCCAGAGCATATAAGCGATCGCTGTCCCCGGAATAATGTTGTATAGCAGCGCCGCAATGAA
The DNA here is from genome assembly GCA_949127645.1 of Synechococcales cyanobacterium PMM_0036. Lineage (GTDB taxonomy): Bacteria > Cyanobacteriota > Cyanobacteriia > Elainellales > Elainellaceae > Drouetiella. Next base: position 683 of record CASBQM010000199.1, on the reverse strand, counting down.
GGTGCCCGTCCACTGCACCGGCGGACTCGGCAATAGCAGCGACACGATAATCAGGGGAATGCTGCCTAACAGCATCTGCCATGCCGTTAGAGACAGCAAATCTATGGCGTGATTTCGAGTAATTTTTTTGACGACGATCGCGCTCATGCCCCAACTCATTCCGGCAAGAACGGCTAGCCCTTTGCTAAACGAGGTATCTGTCAAGTTGAGCGGCAGCAAAATCATCACCAGACCCGCCAATGCCAGAGACACATACAGCCATTGGGCTTTACGCAAGCGCTCACCCAGCAGCGCCCAGGCAAACAGCAAAATCCAAAAGGGCATCGTGTAGCAGAGGATGGAAGTTTTTCCTGCCCCGCCGCTCACCAATGCCCAAGTAGATAGCCCAATCATGCCGCTCGTCTGCAAAACGCCTAACAGCAGCGTTGCCCCAAAGACAGGCGGCTTGAGGGGCTTGCGCAGCGCGATCATTACCAGAAATAAGCTGAGCGCCCCAAAAAAAGCCCGCATGGCGGCAAAGTCGAATGGAGCGGCATATCGGACTCCTAGCTTCATCACCACCCAGTTGTAGCCCCAAATGAAAGCTAGAGCTAGCAAAGCCGCTATTGCCGACACCTGAGCTGCCGGCGCCGCCGAAGTTTGCGCAGAAGGGAGTTGTTCAGTCACAGATTTTACTTATAGCC
>CASBQM010000198.1 GCA_949127645.1 Synechococcales cyanobacterium PMM_0036 | reverse complement strand
TCACTCTGGCGCAGAACCCATCAAGCCACAGCCCGGTTCTTCCACTATAAAAGGCGATCGCCCCTCTTCCCTAACTAAATACAACTGTAATACTTAGGATTGGTGGGACAAAACCCTTGCTTCCCTGTTCATTTTGCTTCCCTATACAATTGCAAGACTCCGATAGTTTGTCAACACCGGCATTGTCCATTACAGGGCAAACGCATCTTATTCATCATTAATCACGACCCATTCAAACTCAGAGTCAGTTTGATCCAGGATGCTGGGTAGTGCCATTGCCCTCAGCAGTTCTGCCCGCTGATATGTCGCCGTAATGATTGAAAGCTTCACGGTCCGTTATCTCCATTTCCCCAGCAGGTGACCCAACCTAAATGCCTCACGCAAGGGTTTGAAGGTTAAGCTTTGGCTGCCCTACGGCCTCTAGTAGCACTAGAACGCTGGGGGGCTGCTGCCGTTTTGGGTGGTCGTCCACGACGGGACGATTTCGCTTCAGGCTGCTCTGCTTCTACCTCAGAGATTTCCTCAACGGGTGCAGATTGACGCCGCCCTCTCATTGATTTAGCCTCAGTAGGCGTCTTGGTAGGGACGATCGCCTCCTCCTGTTCTGCCTCTCGCTCAGGTTCTACTCTCTCTGAGATCGGTTCAGATAGGGGTGCTTTGGCGGTTCGTTTTGCCCTTGTTTTAGTAGGTGCTTTTTTCTGCTTGGCTTGACTGCTATGGGTGAGCACATAGCGCTTGAGGGTCGCAGGGCTAATGACGATCGCTTGTTCTGCCAGGACGATCGCCACATCCTCATAGCTGTAGCCTCTGGCAAGAGCGCCTTTGATCACTTCTTGGAGCTGAGCCACAGCATCCCGCAGAGAGATCTGCTCTTTCGTCTTTTCGGGCAAGTCTTGCAGCAGAGATCCGACTTGATCGAGTGCCGTCTGAGAAACATTGCCCGCTCTTGCTCTTTTGAGGGTCGCAGTTGCCATTTTTAATCACCAGGAGTTCATCACAATTTCCTCATTGTATTGACAGGTGAATTAAATGAGTCAGTCTACTGGATTATTTCTGTATCTTTAGCTGAAAAATGAATGGATGACAGCGTGTTAAAAACTCGCGGCAATGCAGACACAAGCGGGTCAATATCCGGTGCCCCATCCATTGTTATTCAGTGTCTTTATTATTTAGCCCTTATGCCTGACCTCTAGAATAGGCAGACTCTTAGATCTGCCTGTTCTAGGCTGGTTGAGTCCAGACCTCTATGGAAAATTGGCTGGCAACACCTGGCACTACGTTTGCTGGCGTTCAGCCGTGACAAGCCTCTCAGCAGGGAGAGGGTTATGAAGCACTCTAGACGATCGCATGATATTAGGCTGCGGTTTCAGTTTGTATTTGTCCTGCACTGAGTACTCGCGATGCAATAGACTGCGAAGCTGCTGTTGCCATGATCTGCCAGTCTGCTGGGGTGAACATTTCAGACAACAGGGTCACGACTTGTGGCTGAGTCAACTTATCAAGGCTACCTGTTTGAACCTTATCTGCCAGAGGTGACTCAATGCCAGCTTCCTGGCTTGGAGTGAGATCAGCCAGATGCGCCCGAATCAATCGACGGGCGATCGCATAGGTCTCTTCAAACCCCGCCCCTAAGTCCCAGGTTTCCATCCACTGTCGCAAGCCTGTAAAGAGAAGCGACTGCACGCTCATTTGATGCCGTAGCTGCTGAGATTGGTCAACGGTGAGCGCATTCATCGTATGCAGATACGCGTTCATCCCCAGCCCCGCTTCCACCTGAGCCTCCACTCCATCCTCAAGCACAATCGATTCCCGCAGCCAGACCTCATTACGGCACAAGTCCATCAGGTCTCCGGTCTGAGCATATTGTGCGGCAAGGGTATTGTCGTCCATTGAAGATCCTTCCTGAAGAACGGGATTGAGGTCAGCGTTGAAGGATGCCATATTCAAAGTATACCAAGCCCTCTTTGTGTGGATCTGCCTCATACTCTGGCATCTGATTGCGACGATAAAATCCTTCTGATCCCGGTAGTGCGTGCAGTCCAATTCGCCCTCCGTAGTTCAATTCCAGACTGCGTTGCCGTGCAAAGAGTAGCAGCGTTCGCCCTATCCCTCGAAAGTAAGGCGGGTCTTCGAGCAATTGTCGATTCCAGGGTGCCGCAGCTAGAGCCTCCACATAAACCAATCGATGACGCTGTGGCAACTGGGACCGGTGCCACAGGGTTTCTAGAAACATCAGTCCCTGCGTCATCTCCTCAACTTCAATGGCATACGTTTCATAGCGGGCATCTCGATCGGCTTGGCGCCCCTTGTAATCCCACCTCCAGTCGCGATCGGGTTGATCAGTCGCACTGAGAATGCCCTGCCAAATCGTCTCAAAATCTTCTAGGTGACGATCGCTCATGTCGCAGAGCAACCCGGTTACGAGTTCTCCTCTGCCGTTCAGTAGTTGGATCGATCGCTGCATTCTAAAACGTCATGGCGGCTGCTTTAAGCCATGTAGGTCAGAGGAGGGTGTATTCCAGACAGTATCCCATTTCCTCACAGATCGCGGATTGTTAGAAAGCGGCAACCCCTTCAATCTGCCTGGATCTCCAGGTTCAACCGATTGGCGATCGCCACCACCACCCCTTTGTTCTTCAAATCTCTCAAGGCCTTGTAGAGCAGCAGCAATTTGCTCCGTTTGCTGCTGCTTCAGCGCCTCATCAGCCGTAAGTTGCATAGAAATGGCGGTCACTGGCTTGCTCCTATTGACAATAGCGACTGGACTCCCTCCACCTATTGCCGAACTTGCTCCACATGCTGACGATTCATTCGACTTTCTAGCACGATCGGCACCTGGGCAGGGAAGGCTGCAGCATAGGGCACCCACCAAGTGAGAGCGCTCACGCCCCTATGACTATCCTGGTTGCCATCATTATCAGAAATGTGGATTTCAAGCAGGCGATCGGGCGCAAGCTGGAGCAGGTGCAGTTTCTCTGCAATGGTTTCCACTTTCCAGATGTTCAAGTGCACCCTATCGACCACCAGATTGATCTTTGGCAAATCTTGCAGCAATTGCTCGACCTAGGCGTTATTGTACAGCAAATACTGGCAGGGGTTGTCTAGTTCAGTTGGATACATCGTCCCCACCCCCAAGCCAAGACTGCCAGAGCGGCTTGTATCGTGACTCCTCCCTAGGCGGACTTCACCCAAAGCTACGCCAACTGTAATCCCAAGCGGCTGACGCGGCAGTAGGCATCATGCACTTGAATCGCTTGCTCAAACTGGGGCAGAATCTGCGGCTCCCCGATAATCTCAATCAAGTGGCAGACGGCATAGGCACTCGATGCGGGTAACACGATGCCGGTGATGGGGTCATAAATAAATCGCTGTAGTTCTGCGTCAGCCTCTACCCGCCAAGGTTTAGGGGTCAGCCTTGCCCGAAAGGTGGCTTGAAATTTGCACAGTCTGGCATACAGGGGATCAACGTAGAGGTTCTGCATCAAGCGTTGGGTCGGGAGCGCCAGTGGGTCAAACTCTTGCGTGACGCAGAAGTAGCGCAGTCCATTGCAGGTGCGGTAGACTCGAAAACCAAGTTGAGGATACTGCTCAACGACAAGCTCTAGAGCGCCGATCGCTTGGTGTTGGCTGAGGGCAACCTGACAGCTCACGGGACAATCCCTGAGATCGGCAAACTTCGGGACCCCCAGATCCACATCGACAATCAACAAATGCTCAGCGTTGAACACTAGGCAGCCATAGCGATTGCGGGTAATGACTGCCTGTAGCTGCCCCTGGTGACAAATCTCATGGAGCACAGGTTCATTCAACACGCTGTACTCGCCTGGGGCTAAGCGATATAGCGGTTTTCGACTCAATACAATACACTAAAAGACACTGATAATGGTAGGGTTACTCATTTATGAAAGCGTATTC
>CASBQM010000197.1 GCA_949127645.1 Synechococcales cyanobacterium PMM_0036 | reverse complement strand
CCTCTTGTGAGAATGGTCTTAGACAACGTTGCCACCAGCAAAGCCGCACCTAGCAGCAGCGCAGCGCCACCTAACTTAGGCAAGTAGGTAAAAATTTGCTGGAGGAAGCTGTTAAGCGGTGCCGATACCGCCGTCAGATTCAGGGCGTTGAGGAAAGCGACGATCGCAAACGCCATGATCACCCAAAACACCAGCAGCGAGATCCACTTCTCGATCGGGGGTGAATCGGCTCCGGCAGGTCGTCCGGTCATCCAGTTGGCAACGCGATTGTCGATACTGGTGCGATTTAACAGACCTTTAACGACCGAAGCCACAACGATCGCTACCAGCCAGCCGAGAATGAGAAGGGCGATCGCTCCCAAAATACTGGGTAGATAGGTGCCAATCTGTGAGAGAAAGCCAGGTTGAACGAGCTGCACAGAACCCGGTTGGGCGGGGGCAACGTTAACCTGAGCTAACCAAAGGACTTTAGAAATTGGCTCTTGCCAGAGAACACTTGTAGGTGAGTACAAAAACTGATCCATAGATCCTACCCTTTGAACTAATACAGGGCTAAATTTGACGCTGAATGAGATCCGAGAGTTATCGGAGACTGCTAATCTCATGACCACTTCGCAACTTCAGTCAACAGGCTGCTCAGTCAAAACAGCACAGCGGACAGTAAGCGGCTAAAACCTGACTCATGCGCTGATAGAACTTTAAGGCTTAAGAGGCGATAAAACTAGCAAACACCGCTACACTATTTTGCTAACCGGGGGCTAGCTTCCGCCTTTATGCTGAAATAGGCTTGAAAACAGCAGAGTTTTTCTATCAATTGAGCCAAGGCTCTTCGTGAATCCTTATGCCATTTCCCTATGCCATCTGAAATATTTGAACAATCCATTCAAATCAATGCCAGTGCCACTCACGTAGAACGCTGCATCACTGATTTGACCCTGATGCACCGCTGGCTGAATCCTGCGCTCCACTGTGAGCCGATCGGTCAGTGGAGTACAGAGCTAGGCAGTCAGAGTCGTTTTGTGATTCAAGTGCCTTGGGTGAAGCCTACCCTCAAAAGCATAGTCGTAGAGCGAGAGCCGGGTCTAGTGGTCTGGGAATTTAGCGGTTTTTTTAAGGGACGCGATCGCTGGGAGTGTCAACCCAATCAGCAAGGCACTCTTTTAATCAATCGCTTTGAGTTTGATATCCCCAATCCGATCGTGCGATATGGGTTCAAGACTTTTGCCGCCAACTGGACAAAGCAAGATATGCAGGATCAGCTCTGCCGATTGAAACGGGTTGCGGAGGAGAGGGGAGAAACCGATGAGCCAAACAGAACGCTACTCTTCTGCTCAGCCTTTCTGCTTAACGTAAATACTCTTCATATGCTTCTTGACAGTATTGGGCGTGATGTGAAGCTCTGACGCAGCTTGTTTGTAAGTCAGCACCATCCGGTGAAGTACCCAAACTTCTTTTTCACGCGGCGTTAATCCATATCGTTCTGATTCTTCGATCGCCATATTTCTCATCGCCTGATGTCGATCTTCTAGAGTAAGCAATAGACAAGAATTCTCAAAAGATTCTAGCTTTAACCACGGGCGCGATCGTTTGCATACAGCATTTCTTTCTGAGCGGTCAGAATTAAGATGCCGTCCATGGAGTCTTCAATACTTTTTTTAAGTACAAAAGACTGTCCTGGACTTGAAGAGAAGAGTGCATTGGATAAGCTTGTCTGCCCGAGCTGAGTCGTTAAACCTTGGGGAGGATTAAGGGTACTTTTCATTTTGAGGGGCTTGCATGAATACCATCACTTTCCATCAAAAGTTTTGGTCAAGCCATCACCCCCGGGGTAAACATTCATCCCATTCCTCTGTGCAGAATAGTGTATGAAGAATATCGTCATAGAGGATGAACAATTTTCTCGATCGCCCCTAAGAATTCTTGCTCCAAATAGGGCTTGCTGAAGTAATCTGCTGCCCCTAATTTCAGCGCTAGCCAGCGGTGTTTATCGTTGCTGCGAGAAGTTAACATGACTACTGGAATCTCTGAAAGCTGAGGATCTTGACGACGATAGCTAAGGAATTCAAAGCCGTTCATGTTGGGCATTTCAACATCGCAAATCACCAGCTTTACGGATGTATGACGCAACTGATCGATCGCCTCCCAACCGTCTCTTGCCTGTAAGACGCGAAAGCCCGCTCTTTCTAGCGAAAGTGCCAGAGTTTGCCGTAGAGTAACCGCATCATCTACCACAAGAATCGTGGAAGTTTGCGGCTTGATTGCGACGGGTTGGCGGATAGCACCGCTTGGGGTTTCTCCTAGAGAGAGCAGCGCCGCTCCATCGATCACAGGCACAAGGCTACCGTCTCCCAAAATGGTGCAGCCATAGGCGTATCGGGGGGGAGTAATGCCGTTCCCAAAAGGCTTGACGATCAGCTCTTGCTCATTGATGAGGCGATCGACCTCTAGGGCAAAAACCTGCTGTTCTTGGCGCACAATCAGCATGGGTAATGCCCAGTTATCAGGGGAAGAAACAGCCGTCAAGGCTCTACCCGGAGCCGTTTCAGATAAGGGGCAGCGATACTCTAGCAGGTCAGCCAGTCGATAGGTGGGTATGATCTGCTCCCGCCAATAGAGAAAACGCTGTGCGCCAGATTGCTTAACCTGGTGGACTTGAGGCGTTAAAACTTCTTCAACGCTGTCAGCCGAGAGCGCCACAGCACTCGTACCCACGAGACAAATAACCAGTTTGGCGATCGTCAAGGTTAAGGGCAAGTGCATCGTAAAGGTAGTGCCTTGACCAGGTATGGAGGCGACGGTAACGCTGCCTTTGACGGCTTGAAGTTGCGATCGCACCACATCTAGCCCTACGCCTCGCCCTGACAGTTCACTCACCTGTACAGCAGTAGAAAAGCCGGGTTCAAAAATGAATTCAAAGAGCTGATCTGGAGAAGTAAAGATGAGCTGATCGGCAGATAGCCAGCCCAATTCAAAAGCCCTGCTCCGAATGCGGTCTAGGTTAAGCCCTCGACCATCATCTTTGACTTCTAGAATCGTTTGATTTCCTTTGTAGTATGCCAGAATTTCTAGCTGACCTTGCTCAGATTTACCTTGCTGAAGCCTAGTATTTCCGGGTTCTATTCCATGATCGAAAGCATTCCTAATTAGGTGCAGTAAAGGATCATAGAGCTTTTCTAGAATAGCTTTATCAATTAGAATATCGTTTCCTGTTAGCTTTAGGCTGACAGGCTTATGGTAGGTTGTAGACAAATCTCTTAAGACCCGAGGGAAGCGGTTTAAGACTTCTCCTACAGGCAGCATTCTTGCCCATCTAAACTCATTTTGGATGTGAGAAAGCGTTTGTTTTTGCTGATCTAAGATCTGGCTTGACTGCCGGGCGAATAGCGTCACGTCATCGATCGATTCTTCTATCTGAACGACATCTTCAAGCAGTTCTTGAAACTGAGAATACAGCGATCCATAGCGATCCATTTCTAGTGAATCAAACTCTACCCAGCTAGGGTTAGATATAGGAGAAGTTAAAGTACCCAAAGAAATTTCTTCTTGCGTTTCTGGCGCTCTATTTCCAGTTACCGCAGCTCTTGTATCAAAAGCTTTCGGATTGCTTATCACTTGATCCGATCGCTCCTGCAATTGAATCACTGTCGCTTGAAATCTAGAAAACCGGTTTCGCAACTCTCGTAATACGCTCTGAAGCTGTTCATTTTGAAGCGATAGACCTTCTCGATCGATCATCAGTTCATCCGTCAGATTATTCATCCGTTCTAGTCGCTCTGAGTCAACTCGGACGGTGAGCGGAGCGACAGGTAATTCAGTCTGACGGCTAGCTGGCGCTTTACGCACAGGATAATAGAGTTCAGCAGGGCGACTAATTTGGAGCGCTCCGCTTGCTTCGGGCAGCAGATTTGAATGCGTAACTTCTTCAACTTTATCTGGGTCTATCGTGAAATTAACAACCCACTCTGCATCAATAGTCTCTAAATTATTACTCTCTAAGTTGTTACTCTCTGAAGCATAAATCTCTGAAGCATGAATCTCTGAAGCAT
>CASBQM010000196.1 GCA_949127645.1 Synechococcales cyanobacterium PMM_0036 | reverse complement strand
TCGCAGAATACTATTGAACCCAGAACTGTTTATCGATGAGTTCTTGCACGTTCTGAAACTTTTGTCTTGTACTTAGGATGCCCCTAAGCTTCGAGGGTTCTGCTTTCCATTGACACCCGGTTCGCAACACATAGAAAATCGCATCTAGTGCTTTACGATTGTCCATTCGCGATCGCTCTCCTGTCGGCTTGGGTGGGTCTGGCGGAATAGCCAAACTGATCCGTTGCCAAACCTCATCAGGGATGCGGTAGGAGGGATGAATCTCTGTAAAGTCCGTCATGCATCAATCCCTGAAATAGTTACTCTGTAACAATTCTAGCAAAATTGAGTTTTCGGATAGGCTCTTAGCTGTAATACTAAAGCTTATTAGTAAGTTGGGGGTCATTTCACCTTACTAGATTCTCTCTCCAGCAATATTCAATTAAGCGCAGCGATGCATCATGAGCAGAAAAATCTCTCTAACGGTAGGCTATTGCACTAGTCTTAGGGCGCAAAATAACTTTAACCAAGTGTTATTTGGAGCCAGTTTGCGTTCATGAAAAAGCTTCTGTTTCTGGGGCTACTCTTGGAATTAGCAGCTTGCAGTCGTTCTTCCTCTCATGAAAAACTGCTTAAAAGTTTGCAAACAGTTCAATCTTGGACGGCTACTGCTCAAATGGTTGGAGAGACTTGGCAGCAAGGCGCTGTCCCCGATGCTTATGCGGAGCAAACGCTAAAAAAAAGTCAGGAAGAAATTGCTAGGGAAACGAAAGATCTCACTGAGCCTTCTGCACAGAAGACTCAGCAAATTCAGGAAACGATTCAGAAGTTAATAGCAGCCGTCAAACATCGTCAGAAAGGTACGATCGCGGCTCCACTTCAGCAGCTTTCAACTCAGCATCAGCAACTCAATACCCTTCTCAAAGCCCAGGAAAAGCAGCCATGAAAAAGCTTCTAGAAATTGCTTTGGGTATTGTGACCAGTATTGGCGGGTTTCTGGATGTTGGGGCGATCGCCACGGCTGCTGAGGCAGGATCTGCATTTGGCTTTCATTTGATTTGGGCAATCATCCTAGGCACGATTTGCGTGATCTGCCTAGTCGAAATGTCAGGTCGTTTAGCAGCCGTCAGTCAACATACTCTGGCAGATGCGGTGCGTGAACGGTTCGGGTTTAACTTCTATATTTTGCCTCTCGTTGCTGAAATTATCGTTGATTTTCTAATTCTGGGTGCCGAGATTGGCGGTGTTTGTATTGCCCTACAGTTGGTCACAGGCATTAGCTTTCAGTGGTGGGCACTTCCTGTTGCGTTTGCTATATGGCTGCTGCTGTGGAAAGGCACGTTCGGTCTCATTGAAAACGGTATTTCTGTTTTGGGGCTAGTGACATTGGTATTTGTCGTGGCAACGTTCAAGCTACATCCAGCGTTACCCGATGTAGCTGAGGGACTTCTGCCAATTGTGCCCCAACAAGACACAACACACTATTTATTTATTGCAGTCGCCATTCTAGGCGCATTAATCAGTCCTTACCTGTTTTACTTTTACTCATCTGGAGCTGTGGAAGATAAATGGGACGCCGGATATTTAGGGGTGAATCGCGCTGTCGCTGGATTGGGAATGGGATTTGGCAGCATTGTCTCATTGGGTGTGCTAATTGTCGCGGCACAAGTCCTACAGCCCAGAGGCATTCAGGTCGATAGCTATGAACAAGCGGCGTTGATGTTGACGCAACCCTTCGGCTACTGGGGGTTTATACTATTTGCCGCATCCTTGGGCATTGCCTGTTTTGGAGCAGCTCTAGAAGTCACGCTAGATACTGCGTACATCACCGCACAAGCCTTTGGGTGGAACTGGGGCGAAAACCTGCACCCTAGGGAAGCCGCTCGATTCAGCTTTGTTTACACCGTGTTTGTGTTTCTAGCATCACTGCTAATGGTGGTCGGCATTGATCCGCTGCAACTCACCCTGTTTTCAATGGCGCTGACCGCCGTGATCTTGCCGATCGCCATTTTACCTTTCCTAGTCTTGATGAACGATCGACAGTACGTGGGGGAGCATCGAAACGGCTGGTTGAGTAACAGTGTGGTCATTTTCACGATCGCGCTCTCCTTTGTACTGGCAATTGTGGCTATTCCGTTAGAGATTCTGGGAGGATGATGTGGATGTAATTCGAGATGTCTTAGATAATCAAATCGTCGATCGTAACCAGCGCAAAATGGGCAAAGTTGATGGCATCGTCATAGAACTGAGAGACGGACAGCCGCCACGCCTAGCCTATCTTGAAACCGGAGCCACAACATTGGCGCAGCGACTTCATCCTCGTCTTGCACGTTGGGTGGCGGCAGTTGAACGTCAGTGGGGGGCGAAGAATAGTGAACCTTACCGCATCCCGTGGTCGAAAATACGCAACATCGGCATTGATGTTGAAGTAGATGTTGACGCAGAACAAACGTCCGCCTTAGCTTATGAGCAATGGCTACGTGAACAGGTAATCAAACGTATTCCTGGAGGAAGCTAGTGGCAGAACTTCATCTAGAGTTATTGCTCGGCAAATGCGTATTTGATGCTTTGGGCGATCGCGTCGGACGCATTGAAGAAGTTCGCGCTGAACAGCAAGAGGATAGCTGGGTGATTTTAGAATATCTGATCGGCGTAGCGGCGATCGTGGAACGCCTCTCTGCCTGGAACTTAGGCACAAGTTTGCTACATTTTTTAGGGGCGCGTAAGCTAAACAAGAGCTATCGCGTCCCCTGGAATAAACTCGATTTATCAAATCCAGATCGTCCTCATTTAATTTGTAGCATTGACGAGTTGAAGGAGATTTCTCAGCAGCTAGAAGCCGATGAATCATAAGAGTCAACGAATTTAAATAACTATGCCTCTCCTCAGCGACAATTTGAGTGGATGGTACAGGAACGAGTTCAAATCCATAGCCTGTGACTTTTCTCGGAGATTTTAGTATTTTTGCACCTGCTACAATACAGCAGTATTCTTGGCTCAAGAAGCTAGAAAGGAGCCTCCAAAGGTATGACATCACTATTTCATTATGATTTGTTTGTGGTCGGTGGAGGCTCTGGAGGGCTAGCGGCAGCCAAACGAGCAGCAGAATGTGGAGTACAAGTGGCGATCGCAGAACCATCCTTGTTAGGAGGTACTTGTAGCGCCCGTGGCTGTATTCCTAAAAAGCTGATGGTTTATGCATCAGGATTTTCTCAGCTATTTGAAGATGCAGTAGGATACGGTTGGAGCAAGCCAGAATCTCAGTTTGACTGGCAGAAAATGATAGTGGCAGTCAACCATGAGGTACAGCGATTGGACAACTTTCATGCTGGTTCTTTAGCAAAAGCGGGAATCACATTATTTCGAGCTAAAGCAGCATTTGTAGATAGCCATACGCTGGAAGTAGGTGGGCAGAAAATTACAGCCGACAAAATTCTAATTGCGGTAGGAGGAAAAGCCATCAAACCTGATATTTCGGGTATTGAATATGCCCTGATTTCAGACCAGATGTTTTATTTGCCAGAGCAACCGAACCATTTAGCGATCGTGGGCGGTGGCTACATCGGCGTTGAGTTTGCGGGCATTATGCAGGGTTTAGGAACTCAGGTGACTCAAATTATCCGAGAGGATATGATTTTGAAGAAGTTTGATGAAATGATCCGTACTGAAGTACAGAACGGTATGACTCGGCAGGGTGTTCATTTCTTGACGAATACTGAAGTAACCAGCATTGAGAAGACATCTGAAGGATTGCAGCTAACGCTCTCTGACTCATCTCATAAAACCGTTGATGCTGTTTTATTTGCAACAGGGCGAACCCCTAACCTTACCGAGTTGCGGTTAGAAAACGCAAAGGTTGAAATCGATCAGAAGGCGATCGTAGTTAATGAACTGAGTCAAACTAACCAATCTCATATTTATGCAGTAGGCGATTGCACAAATCGTGTTCAATTAACCCCGGTGGCGATCGCAGAAGGAAGGGCATTTGCCGATACGATATTTGGTAAGCAGCCCTGTCGAGTTAACTACGATAACATCCCCTCGTCAGTCTTTAGTAACCCTCAAGCTGCTTTTGTTGGGCTAACGGAAGTCGAAGCTCAACAGCAGTTTGGAGTGGATAACATCATTACTTACTGCACCACATTTAAACCATTGTTTCATAGCTTGACTAGCAGAGATGACACAGCCAGCATGAAACTGGTCGTTGATAAAAAGAGCGATCGTGTATTGGGGGCGCATATGGTTGGAGAGTATGCGGCAGAAATTATGCAAATTGTGGCGGTTGCAGTTACCGCAAGGCTGACGAAAGCAGATTTTGATGCAACAATGCCTCTGCATCCAACTTCATCAGAGAAGTTTATTACACTGTAAATAACGATAACCTTAACCTTAGAAAGATACTTTAAACCGTCAGAGTGATTTTGGTTAACGGTATTTTAATTCTGTCTCTCGACTGATGTCAGAAACCTCTCTCTCTTGAAAGAGTGAGGCTTGAGAGGCGATCGCTTACTCTAGTAAGAGCATTCTTTGACTTGGCTAATATTTGACTCGTGGATATAAGGAGAGATACGAACAATGACGACAGTTACCCATGATGAAAAGGTTACAAAACTACGGGATCTAGTAAAAGAGATTGACTTTTGTATGCTGACAACAATCGCCGAAGATGGCAGTTTGCACAGCCGTCCTATGTCAGTTAATGGAGAAATTGAACCCAATGGCGATCTCTGGTTTTTCACCTATGCTGATACTGCCAAGGTAACAGAAGTCGATCGCGTTGAACAGGTCAATGTCAGCTTTT
>CASBQM010000195.1 GCA_949127645.1 Synechococcales cyanobacterium PMM_0036 | reverse complement strand
TCAGCCGCAAGAACAGCCGCCTGAAGCATGGGTTGAGCAATTTCTGAACGAAGCGAAGTTTTGCCCTCATTATTTGCTGCTACAGGCGATGCGTCTGTAGGCTGCGGCGAGGGAGATGGAAAGGCTGCAATTGCCGTTTGATCCGGCTGCACGGCAGGATTAGCGATCGCTCCATTGCTCTGCCCGTTGCTCTGCCCACTGCTTTGCCCTGCGCTTTGCTCTCCCATAATCTGTCCTGCAAATGGCTGACTTTGGGTTGCCACCAATGTTGCCAGAGGAGCCACTCTTCCCTGTTCAGCTAGCGCTTGATAAACAACCTTCGCGGCTTCGGCTCGGCTCATGCCAGGTCGAGGGCGGATCGTGTCTAAGCTAACCGCCTCACTAGGAAAGGCGCGTTGCACCATACCCACAAACTGCTCCTGTGTAATAGGCGCATCGGGGCGGAAGCTGCCATCTGCGAAGCCCTGAATAATGTTGGCATTGAGCAACGCCGTGACGATCGGCTGTGACCAATGACCTTGCACATCAGCTAAGCCCGCCGCTTTACCAGGCTGTGATACGATAGGCTGTGATGCGGAGGGCTGTGATGCGGCAGGGGCAGCAACAGAACTAACGCCAGTGTCCGGCATACCCGTAGGCGCTGAGTTGTTGACTCCGAGCGGGTTCACTGCCGCAAGACTAGATTGGCTGGTGGCTGGCGCTGTAGGCAGCGTGGGCATCTGGGTAGCAACGCTAAGGCTGGCAGGGGGTCTCCAGGTCGATCGTGGTACGATCGCTGGTGCCAGATTCAGACGTGGCAATATGGCTTCTGTCTGAGGAAGGGGCAAGTATCTGCGAGAATTTAACGTGGGCACGCTCCCCAGCGAAGTCTTAATGCGAGTTGATTCCGGCTTGAGTGTCTCAGGACGGCTGCCCTGAGTAGCTAGCTGAGTTGCAGCCAGTGCAGACGCGGCTCCGTCCGCCTCTTCCTTGGCAGAGGCAGTGCTTGTTCCTGGGTTTGAGTCAGGTAATTCATTGGGCTGACTAATTAAATTATTCTGTTCGCAGGCGGTCAGACTGACCAAAGCGCAGATGGCAATTGTGGAAGTGCGGATAGAGCTGGTTTGCATAGCCAGAATCAGTGAAGTATAGTGCAAGAAAAGCGGTTGAAATTGAATCTGTTAGAAATTCACTAATCGCTATCTAGGTAGATAATCAAGACTAATCACTGATACCTGTTTTTTCTCGCCAATCCGGAACAAGATATCTGAAGTTTGCTTCACAGGCGCTTTACAGTCTCTTTACTGAGGTTGTTTCAGAGATTATTCCTGAGCTTTTTTCTGAGCTGGCAAGAGGCAATTTATCGATCGCCTTGTAAACCAAATTTTATAGCCAGATTTTTGAAGGGGCGATCGACACAACCTCTCCTTTACAAATCAACTTTCGACATCAACCTGATATTTCAGTAAGGTAGAGGCAATTCCTAAATCCTCTAGAACACAAACGACGTTCGGTTTTATCATTACCCGCATTCTTCAGCTCTGGCTCTCATGACTCTGCCTAAATCCCCGCATCCTCATACGACCCAAAGCCTCCACCCAAAACTGCACAGGTGGCGGCTGTTCGTGGGGCTACAAGTCCGGCTCAAAGTTTGGTTAAGCGAGAAGAATTTTGGCAGCGCTGATCTCGGCGGCATTGATCTCAGCCGAGCAGATTTAATTGGCACGCTCATCCTCTGGGCAAATTTTTTCTGGTCTATTCTGCTCTGGACTTCTCTTCCCGAAGCGGGTGCGGTGGGTGTCATCCTCATCTGGGCAAATCTGCTCTGGACAATCTTAGTTTGGATTAATTTACGAGAGGCGAGTTTCCGCTACTCTGATTTGCGTACAGGCAGCCTCAGAAATACGGTTCTAGTAGGGGTCGCGCTAATTTGGGCAATCTGGGTTTGGGCAATCCTAATTGGTTCACGCGCCAATGGCAGCCTAATTATTTGGCTCAATCCCAATGTTGCCTTCATTCTCTGGGCTATTTTGAGCCGAGTTGATTTGAGCGATGCCAATCTGAGCGAAACTCGTCTCAGTCAGGCTAACCTGAGTCGAGCTGATTTCCGAGATGCCAACCTCACTAATGCCGATTTGCGCAACAGCGATCTGCGTGGCTGCATCCTAAGAGGAGCCAACCTGAGCAATGCTGATTTTAGAGGTGCAAATCTGCGCGATACTGATCTGCGCGAAGCCATTTTGCGAGGCGCAAACCTGAGCCAGGTTGACTTAAGCCATGTAGATTTGAATGGCGCAGATTTACGAGAAGCCTTGCTAGAAGGCGCTAACCTGAGCGCTGCTGACCTCAGATGGGCAAAGCTGAGTCGCGCTAATTTAGGCGATGCTAATCTGAGCTGGGCAAATCTTAGCGGGGCAAGACTGAATGGCGCAAATCTGCGAGGAGCCGATTTAGATGGTGCCGACTTCCGGGAAGCCACGCTAAACGGGGTAAATGTTAGCCAGGTCGATTTTAGCGTGGTGCTGGTCAAGGGGGCAAAGTTTGGTAATAATGTGGGACTGACTCTGGGCGATCGCGGCAACCTCAGAGCCAGAGGCGCTATCTTAGACGATTTCCCAGGCTCTAGTCTCCGCAGTCGATAGAGAGACAGTAGTTTATTTTCTTAAAGAGTGCGTTGTTATACCTCTGGGCGCTTCGGGAACACTAGACCCTAATCTTTCGACGCGGGTACTATTAGGACTGTGACGCACGCAACCGAGACTATGGCATACGCAGTAAAGACCGTTTTAGACACTTGGCTCAAGAGCAGCACGGCTCAGGGTTCGACATTGCCTGATAGCCAGAAGCAATTTGTGAGTGCGGGCACAGTGCTGCCCCTGTCGGGCTTTGAGCTAGTAGGGTCCGACCACATCAAATTTACTTTGGGAGCTGATGCCCAAGGCAAACAGATATTTTTTAAGGGTCGCAACACCTGGTATGTCTATCTTGCAGCAGTCCAGCTTCTCAGAAACGGACAGCCGATCGCCGCTCCAAAACCTGCACCAGTTTACACCGTTCAAACCGTTCTAGATACCTGGCTAAAAGTCAGTGCGGTACAAGGATCAACTTTGTCGAGTGAGCAAAAGCAGTTAGTCAGCGCTGGTAAAATCCTACCTCTGTCTAGCTATGACTGGGTTGAGAATGACCACATCAAGCTAACTTTTGGTTTAGATGCTCAAGGCAAACAGATATTTTTCAAGGGTCGCAACACCTGGTATGTTTATCGTCCTGCGGTGCGAATCCTCAAGGATGGAGAGGCGATCGCCCTCACGCCCAGCGATGCAGCTCCTGGTCAAATCAATGCCAGAGGCTTGAAGCTACTGAAAGCTTTTGAAGGGTTGAGGCTAGATGCCTACATTGATGCAGTTGGCGTACTGACGATCGGCTATGGCACCACCACGGGAGTATCGCCCGGAATGAGAATTACTGAAGCCCAAGCCGAAAGTTTCTTAAGGCGTGACCTAACAAGATTTGAAAACGCGGTGTCAAGCTTGGTCAAAGTTGCCTTAAACGAAGATCAGTTCTCGGCATTGGTGACGTTTACATATAACATTGGCGAAGGCGCGTTTGCTGGCTCAACGCTGTTGGGTCTGCTTAATCAAGGTGCCTATCAAAGCGCTGCCGATCAGTTTATGCGATGGAATAAGGGCGATCGGGGTGAATTGCCGGGTTTAACTCGCCGCAGACAGGCTGAGCGGGCACTGTTTCTAGGTCAAGATTTCACTGCGTTTTTATAGCGTCAGAAATCTAACCATCTGGGTATTGAGGGCAGAGCGCTGGTCTAAAGAGTCCATTTATGAGGGTTTAGCTCAGCCAGTTTGACGAGCAAATGTCCGATGACGCTAAGAAATTCTAAGGCATCAATTTTGCCTTCTTCAAGCAAGTCGCGCAAAACTTGACTGATAGCCACGCAAGCAGATTCTAGCTGCTCTCGATCGCGTTCATTTTGGCTCACTTCTACATGACCTCCCTAACTCATAGTAGACCTTTACTTATCTTTACAAAGCTAGTGTGCGCTTTACTAAGGCGATTTCTGAGAAAGAAAATACCAGTCTAAATTGGGCGAATTAAAATATCCCATTTGGGTAGTAAGGGACTGCGCTCTAATCGACTCTCAATCGGACGCATCTGTTT
>CASBQM010000194.1 GCA_949127645.1 Synechococcales cyanobacterium PMM_0036 | reverse complement strand
TACCGTGTACACACAAGGTTTCTTTGCTATGCTTCAAGCTCCTAAGCCCCCTATATCCCCCAATTCTGGGGGACTTCCGGAATTCAAAGTCCCCCAGAATTGGGGGGTTGGGGGGCAGAATGCAGGATGTGCAGTCAGGATACAAGATGTGTGTACACGGTAGCCTAGAGCAGGAGAAGGGCTTTGAACCTAAGAAACCTTCTGGCTCTTCTTCTCCCCGCATAGGAGAAGGAGTGGAGGCATAAGGGAGCAAACATAGGTCAGTCAACCAGGTGATGCCCCTCACACTCTAATTGGAATTTCGATAATAAACTCCGTTCCTTGCCCCAGAGTTGATAGACAATGCATCGTGCCCCTGTGCCTTTCCACCACAATTTGATAGCTAATCGATAGTCCTAGCCCAGTGCCAGAACCCACAGGCTTTGTGGTAAAAAACGGATCAAAGAGGTGCTTTAGCACCGTTTCATCCATGCCAACCCCATTATCGGAAATATGGACGGCAAGGCGATCGCCTAAAGCCTCAGTTTTGATGCAAATTTGAGGAATGCGATTATCTTCGCTACAGTTATGATCTTTTTCCGTAGCTTCTTCTACAGCATCGATCGCATTACTCAACACGTTCATGAAGACCTGATTGAGCTGTCCGGCGTAGCACTCCACCAGCGGCAATTCGCCATAGTGTTTGATGATATTGATAGTCTGACCGCTTTTGCTGAGGCGATGCTGCAAAATTAGCAGCGTGCTGTCAATGCCTTCATGGATGTCTACAGACTTTGCCTCTGACTGATCGTGCCGAGAAAAGTTCTTGAGCGAAGAGACGATTTGCAAGATGCGATCGGTGCCTAGCTCCATGGAAGATAAAATATGAGGCAAGTCTGTCTCCAGGAAATTTAAATCAATGGCATCAGCGCGATCGCCAATTTCGGTTCCGGTGACAGGAAATTTTTGCTGATAGAGCCTGAGCAAGCCCAGCAGATCTTCAACATATTGCCTGACATAGGTGAGATTGCCATAAATGAAGTTAATGGGATTATTAATTTCATGGGCAACCCCGGCAACAAGCTGACCTAAACCCGACATTTTTTCGGTATGGATAAGCTGAGATTGCGTTCGCTGAAGATCTTGCAAAGCCTGAGACAGCAGCTCTGCCTGTTGACGCGTTTGCGACAGCAGCTCTGACTGAGCCATCGCTACCCCAAGCTGTGCCGCCACTTGAACGGCAAACTGAGTCTCTGATGCTTCCCAATGGCGTACCCCTGAGTGCTGGTAGGTGGCAAGCAACCCCCAAAGCGCTGAGCCGACAAAGATGGGAGCCAAGAGAAACGCCCGAATTTGGTAGCGATCGAGGATTTCTCGGTGGCAGTCGGAGAGTTCCGATCGCCGCGCGTCATCAATGACATAGGTTTCCCCTCTGCGAAAACGCCCGCCCTCATTTTTTTGAATATAGCTATCGTTCCAAACTGCCGCTTTATCAAGCTGCCTATCTAGCTGTCCATCTGGCTGCGTAGCTTGAACCCAATCAGGATGGACAAACTCGCAGTTGCCCACAAATTCGCCGCCCCAATCGGCATCAAATCGATAAACCATAACGCGATCGGCACTCAGCAACTCACAGACTTCCTGAGTTGTGGTTTGAAAAATCTGACTTAAATCAAGCGACTGCCGAATCTTAGTCACAACTTCAAACAAAATTCGCTGCTGCTGTGCCGCCTGTTCTAGCTCTGCTGTCCTTTCTTGCACCTGTCCTTCTAAATTGGCATTGAGTGCCTGAAGCCGTTGATGCATTTCATATTGCTGTACCGCAGTGCCAAAGTGACCGCCGAGCGTCTGCGCCATCTCTAGCTCAGCGGCGCTCCAGGCATGAATTTGACCCTGCCGCGTTTCGCGCCATAGATCAAAGGACTGCCGAGGATTAGTCTGACGCTGGTCAGTATCTAATCGCCCAGCCCAAAGCACCTCAGTATCTACGGTATCTCGGAAGATCGTGATGTATCCCCAAATGCGCTGACGATACAAAAGCGGAATAACTAAAATGCTGCGAATGCTGGTCGGTCGAAAAGCAGGTTGCAGATTGCGTAAGCTCATCTCTTGATAGAGATCTGGAATCATCCAGGTGCAGGCAAGATCGGCTTTGGATTTATCTAAGTGAGGTTTATATAGGTGAGGCTGATCTGCCTGGAAGTGTTCTTGCCAAACGCTGTAATGTTCCATCACAGAATAGCGGGCATTGGGCAAAATCACGGGCTGTGTGCCCCAGGTATAAAGCCGGATAGGACAGCTCGGAATAACGCGACGATTTTCTAGATTGGTGGGTTTTAGGACAGTTTCTATAGAGAAATCACTG
This sequence comes from Synechococcales cyanobacterium PMM_0036, assembly GCA_949127645.1. Classification (GTDB taxonomy): domain Bacteria; phylum Cyanobacteriota; class Cyanobacteriia; order Elainellales; family Elainellaceae; genus Drouetiella. Next base: position 553 of record CASBQM010000194.1, on the reverse strand, counting down.
CTGTGAAAATCCAGCGCATTGGCGTTAATGTATAGTCTGCCACCAGAGCCACCCAAAGCATCCACGGTTTGTTCTAAGGCTATTTGCAGCTCGATCGTCTGATAAGAATGGAGCAGCGTAATAATTCGATTGATGGTCGCCTCACGCTGAGCGCGATCGTGGGCTTGAGTCAGCAAAGTCGATTGGGCGATCGCCACCGATAGCTGATCTACGACCATCTGCATAGCCCAAAGTTCTTGTGGCGGAATTTCTCGTGGCTCTGAGTGATGACCCACCAGCAGTCCCCAGAGGTTTTCTTGATGAAAGATTGGCACGACGAGCGATGACTTAATTCCCATTGCCGTCAGATACTCGGCATGGCAAGGGTCTAGTGGCACAAACTGGATTTCTGGAAACTCAATTTCGCCTGTTTCTGGGTCACGGAGCGGACTTTGCCCAATTTGCTGAGTTTCGACATCGACGATCGATCGCACGCGAGATTCAATGAATAACTTCCGGGTGTGGGGCGGAATATCGTCTGCCGGAAAAGTTAGCCCCAACAGAGAAGGCACTC
>CASBQM010000193.1 GCA_949127645.1 Synechococcales cyanobacterium PMM_0036 | reverse complement strand
GCTATCAATCTCAGATTACAGGACAAGTACAGATTTCTCATCATTGATATAGATTCAGGCTAATGAGTAAGAAGAAAAAAATTGAGCCGCTGTTAGGTGAAGCCCTCGTTGCAAAGGTTAAAGAACTAGAGAACCTCAGCAAAGAAGAAAAAGCTAAAGAATGTGGCTACTACACCGTTACAAAGAATGGCGTAGAGCGAGTCAACATGATGAAGTTCTTAAGTGCGCTTCTAGTAGCTAATGAAATTGATGTAGATGGTAAGCAAAGTAGCAATGGTCGTGGAGGGCGAAGTGCAAGCTATCGCATCACGGTTCAAGCAAACGGCAACCTGTTGATTGGGGCGGCATACACCAAGCAAATGGACTTAAAGCCAGGGGACGAATTTGAAATCTCTTTGGGACGCAAGCACATCCGGCTTAAACAGCTTGACTCAGAAGAAGCTTTTGAAGACTAAGTTTGCCTAATGTTCTTGAGGCTGATGAAAAGCGTGAGCTTCTTGGTGTGAGTCGCGGAAACGCCGGTTCACGTCGACAGAGCGATCGCATTTAGAAGCTTTGCTTATAAGGTCTTGTATGCAGGACATGGATGGTTTATTTTCAGATAGACCATCCATATCTTATTGACTCAAAATTGCTCTATTTAAGATAAGTCCGTTCACAGCTACTTTGGACAGAGCTTTCAGAAAGTGTCTAAAAGGATCTTCACCTAACTGCTCAAGCAGCCCAGCTTAAGCAACCTAGCTTTGCTCAGCACGATCGATCCAAACTAAACTCAAGGCGAAATTTCTGCTGTTTGCTTCCGTTGCCTTCTAAAGCTCTGCTAGCTGTTGCGATCGAATCAATTGCTCTGCCGATTGAGCATCTAGAGGTTTGGAAAAGAAATAGCCTTGGGCATACTCGCAGCGTAAGGCATAGAGCTGAGCAAGTTGCTTTGAGGTTTCTACGCCTTCTGCTACCACATCCATACCTAAATTCCAAGCCAGCATAATGATAGTCCGAACGATCGTCAATTGCTCTGCATCAGTATCCAAACGGCTGATAAAAGAGCGATCGATTTTGAGCGTATCAATTGGTAAGCGATGCAGATAGCTAAGAGAAGAATAGCCTGTGCCAAAATCATCGATCGCCAACTGAATGCCCAACTTCTGAAGCTGAGTCAGACCATTCACGGCATATTCGGCATTTTCCATCAGCAGGGTTTCAGTAATTTCTAGCTTGAGCTGGTGCGGATCTAGCCCAGTATCTCGCAAAATTTGGCTAACCTGCTCCGTAAGGTGGGAACCAAACTGCTTACCCGAAACGTTGACATTAACCATGAGCGGCGGGCGATCGGCAAACATTTGTCGCCAAGTTTGCATCTGCTGACAGGCTTGCCGCAGTACCCAGTCGCCAATAGGAACAATCAGCCCCGTTTCTTCGGCGATCGGGATGAATTCGCTAGGCGACACCATGCCGCGCGTGGGATGCTGCCAACGAATCAGAGCCTCAAACCCGATCGCCTGACGAGTGCGTAGCGAAATAATGGGTTGATAGTAAAGCTGAAGTTCCTGCCGCTCGATCGCCCGTCTCAGGTCGGTTTCCAGTTGCAGCAAAGTCACGGCGCGGGTGTGCATTTTGGGTTGAAAAATTTCGTATCGAGCGCGACCCTGAGCCTTGGCGCAATACATGGCAATGTCAGCGTCCCGCAGCAGGTCTTCTGGACAGGCATAGCCTGTAGTACTGAGAGCAATGCCAATGCTAGCCGCAGTAAAAACTTCATGCCCTTCTACGCTAAAGGGCAAAGTCAGCGCATACTGAATGCGGTCTGCGACCCGCGTCACGCTTTCTCTGTTGCTCAGGTCTTCCAGCAAAACGACAAACTCATCACCCCCTAGCCGAGCTAGCGTATCTTTGGGACAAAGGCAACCTGACAGACGGTTAGCAATATCAACCAGCAGCCGATCGCCTACGCTATGCCCTAAGCTGTCATTGATCATTTTGAAGCGATCGAGATCAATGAACAGAGTAGCAAAGAGCGTGTCTTCACCTTGCTGAGCCGCTTGCACCGCCTGCCTCAGCCGCTCCATCAGCAAAATGCGATTGGGCAATCCTGTCAAACTGTCATAGAGGGCTTCATAGAGTAGGCGCTCTTCCATCAGCTTCAGGTCAATAGACTGCTGACGAGTCGTTACATCTCGCTGCATTGCTACAAAATAAAGGAGTTTTCCATCTTCAAAAACAGGATCAACCGTAATCTCATTCCAGAAGCAGGAGCCATCCCGGCGATAGTTGAGCAGCGTACAGGTGATGGATTGCTGTTGAGCGATCGCCTCTCTCAGAAGTTGCAGCGTACCCGGATCGGTGTCTACACCGCTCAAAAATCGACAATTTTTGCCTACTACTTCAGCAACGTCATAGCCCGTTATCTGAGTAAAGGCAAGATTGGCGTAGAGGATAGGATTGTCGGGCTGATGAGGGTCAGTAATCACAACACCTGTTGAGGTACTGGCGATCACTTGTTCCAGGCTAAGGTTTTTCGGCATTACCAAAAAAAGTTTCTACAAACGTTAAGGCTAGGACGCACAGCTCTATATCCACTTAATAACTAGAGTTCCCGTAAATAGGCAGAACTTCTAAGCAGCCACATAGCAGCCCAATATATTTTGTTGAAGGCTTGCTCCGGCTCCATAAAACCTTAAGAATCAAAGCTCAGAAACTAGCTGATTTTGGTAAGCCTTCACCTGTGCCTCAATGCCAGTGATGGCAGTGCCCACAACGACCCCATCCGCGCCCAGATCGATCGCCCGTCGTGCCATGACTGGAGAGCTAATTCCCCCTTCACATAAGATCGGCAGATTGAGATGCTTTACCAGCGCCCTCAGCAAATCAAATCCAGGTGGCGTGAAGGCACGAGTGGCATAGGTATAGCTATAAAGCGTCGTGCCCACCAAGTCTGCCCCTGCTGCCGCCGCCGCGATCGCCGCTTCCAGAGTGTCCACATCTGCCATGACGGGCTTGCCCAACTCTTGGTGGATTTGGGCAATGAGGGACTGGACGGTTTCCCGTCCCGGACGATCTCGCAGCGTAGCATCAATGGCAATAATGTCAGCTCCGGCAAGGGCGATCGCCTTCGCATGGCAAAACTGCGGCGTAATGTAAACTTCAAAACCAGGCATTCCATCGGACATATCCGACTCAGAAATCCGCTTCCACAGTCCAATAATCGGAGCGCTCACCTTATGACGAACTGCCTCAACATGGGCAGGGGTATCAATTCGGACACCGACTGCACCTTGATTAACAGCAGCTTGGGCGATCGCCGCTATGACGTTAGGTTCATGCAAAGGCGAAGCGATCGGAGCCTGACAAGACACGACCAGGCCACCCTGAAGCGATCGAATAGCCGGATAGCTCGATTGAGCCGCCCGTTGTTTATGCGGTTCTATTAGTTCTGCTGTTGATTCTGCTTCAGCCATAGGTGAAAGTTAGAGTCTAGTAATTTATCACGCTGCTAAGCGTCACTGAACCGCAAACGATGAGATTTTGGAGAAAAGGGCAATGCCCCTCTTCAAAGAATTTTCACAGACTTTCCTTCAAAGATGCTATTCCATCTCTCATATTTTCTCGATCTTGCTGATAAGAATTGCCGAGTTAATTAAGAATCATTTCAATGTCAATCCGCGATACTGCCGATTGCGAAAGCGGCTTACAGGATGGAAAGGACGATGAGTGAATATTGAATTCCTGGAAACATGGCGCAATTATTGGCAGGTGATACGGGTGGCACCAAAACGATCCTCCGGTTGGTGAATACTGAACCCACAGAGACAGGTGTTCGGCTCAAGCCCTTGTTTGAAGAACGTTATATTAGCGCTGAATTTCCGGGCTTAACGCCGCTTGTGCGGCAGTTTCTCAAAGAAGCCACTCTTGAAATAGGGCATACGCCTACCCCCGAAAAAGCCTGTTTTTCGATCGCAGGTCCTGTGGTCAACAACACCTGCAACCTAACCAATCTCTCCTGGTTGCTGGATGGCGAGCAGCTTCAGCAAGACTTAGAGATGCACAAGGTTAACTTGATCAACGACTTTGCAGCCGTGGGCTACGGCATTGCTGGGTTAAGCCCCACCGATCTCTGCACCCTTCAGGAGGGAGAACCTCAGACCAACGCGCCGATCGCCATCATTGGCGCAGGCACAGGCTTAGGCGAAGGCTTTTTGATTCCTCAAGCCAATGGTAGCCATCACGTCTACGGCACCGAGGGCGGACATACTGACTTTGCGCCCCGCAACGAGCTAGAGTTTCAGCTTTTGAAATATCTGCGTGACAAGATGAGTCTGACGCGGGTCTCCGTTGAGCGGGTGGTGTCAGGCATGGGCATTGTAGCGATCTACCAGTTCTTGCGCGATCGCCAGGGCATCACGGAATCGCCAGAGGTGGCTGAAGCCATCCGCACTTGGGAAAGAGAGGCAGGCATAGCAGAAAAATCAGTCGATCCGGGGGCTGTGATTGCGATCTCGGCTACCGAACAAGCCGATCATCTCTGCCAAAAAACCATGGAAATTTTTGCGGAACTATATGGTGCAGAGGCGGGAAACCTGGCGCTGAAACTCTTGCCGTACGGCGGTTTATATATTGCCGGAGGGGTTGCTGCCAAAAATCTGCCGCTGCTGCAATCGGGTATTTTCTTACGGGCAATGAACGACAAAGGTCGAATGCGACCGTTAGTTGAGCGTATCCCTGTTCACGTCATTTTGAACCAGAAGGTGGGATTAATCGGAGCATCGCTCTGCGCCCTAAGGCTGTAAAAGCACCTGATTGACTGACAAAACTCAAACCGCTCTCAGTCTAAACTCTCTCCCAGAGCGGGAAAGAGGCTTTAAACTCAAGAAACTTTCTAGCTCCCCTTCTCCCCGCGTGGGAAAAGGGGGTTGGGGGATGAGGGAGCAAAGATTTGTTAATTAAGAACAACTGTTTAATAGACCTTTATTCAAACTTGGATGAGTTTGTAGGTAGTCATGAAGGCGATCGCACCCCCTCTCAAGCAGCGCATCACCATTCAAATCCCAGTGATGAAATCCTGTAGATTCGCTAGCGCTGAATAGGGTTTTGCCATCTGCACTAAAGCTAAGGCTAAGAACTGGATCAGATTGTCCCATTAGAGTTTTAATCAATGCACCCGTTTCAGCATTCCAGAGCTTGAGGGCATGATCGGCGCCGCCGGATGCCAGAATAGCGCCATCAGGACTATAAGCAAGGCTAGTTACGCCATTTTGGTGCCCGGTCAGGGTACGCAGCAATGTACCGTCTTTAACTTGCCAGAGTTTTAGGGTGCCATCCCAGCTTGCAGATGCCAGGGTATTGCCGTCAGGACTGAAAGCGAGCGCCGTCACCGCTAAACTATGCCCGGTAAGAGTATGTAGCGGTATACCATCAATTCGCCATAGCCTAACGGTATTGCTGTATCCACCGATCGCCAACGTTCTGCCATCGGGACTAAAGACAACGCTGCTAGCGCTGTCAGGGGCAGTGCTGAAGCTGCGAATCATCTGACCGTCCGTCAAGTTCCACAGGCGTAGCGTCTGGTCATCACTCCCTGAAAGCAGCAGATTGTCGGTCGGGCTGAAGCTGAGACTGTTAATGCGGGCTTTGTGCCCTGTGAGCGAGCGCACCAGTTCGCCCGTTTTAGCATCCCAAAGTTTAATCGTTGGGTCATTGCTTCCAGAGACCAAGAGACTGCCATCAAGGCTATAGACAAGCGCTGAAACGGGTGTCTTGTGTCCTTCCCAAGATTTAAGCAACTGAAGTTTGTCTCGATTCCAAATGCGAATACTGCCATCCCAACCCGCCAAAGCCAAGGTGCGATCGGCAGAACTGAGGCTGAGGGAATAAGCACTGTCCGTCGGTGGCTGAAGCGATCGAATATCCCACGATCGCACGGTATTGTCGGCACTCCCTGAAAATAGGGTACTTCCGTCTGGGCTAAAGTGAGCAGTCAATACAGCACTATTGTGACCTTTGAGCGTTTGAATCAACGCCCCATCGCGGGTGCGCCATAGCCGCAGCGTCGCATCTCCACTGGCGGATAAGAGAGACTTGCCATCAGGGCTGAAGGCGATCTGGCTAACGGGGGCACGATGTCCCTCTAGAATCTGAGCCGTACTGTTAGCTGCATCCCCTTTGGCTAGATCCCAGAGCATGAGGGCGGCATTGCCATCAGGCAATGTGTCTCCTGCGGCAGCGAGACTTTTACCATCAGGGCTAAAGGCAACGCTGTAAATCGGCGCAGAGCGTGTCAAGCTGCGAATCATCCGAGATTTAATAATATCCCACAGCTTGACGGTGCCATCTTCACTCGCAGATGCCAAAGTGCGGCTGTCGGGGCTAAAGGCGATCGCATTTACCCAGCCCTGATGCCCGGTTAGAGTTCGGAGCAGCCTACCGCTCTGCACATTCCAGATCTTTGCTGTGCCGTCGTGACCACCTGCCGCCAAAAATGCGCCGTTTGGGCTGAAAGCAATGCTGCTAATCGAGTCGGGTACGTCCAGCTTTAGCCGTACCTTGCCGTCTGCTACGTTCCACAGAGCGATCGTCGAAGTCTCTCCTGCAACGCTAGCAGTCGCCACCGTTTTTCCATCTGGGCTAAATTCTACTGCCCGCACCCGTCCTGAAGTTTGCCAGGTGCCGACGGGCGCACCACCCGATCGCCAGAGTCGCACCGTGGTGTCATCGCCGCCTGAAGCAATCATTTGACCATCTGGACTAACGCTGAGGCTATTCACCGACTGGCTATGCCCCTCCAGCCGATTTTTCTCTTGGGTTTCTTCAACGGACTGTTCTAGTGTGGCGATCGTCTGTGTTTTCACGTCTGCGGCATTGCCTAAGAGACTGAGCCACCCCATTTGCCGCATTTGCTGAGTTGCCTGAACGGCAGTGCTAAGCGACTCTAGCGATCGGTTGCTCAAAAGCTGCGACTCTGAGAGGGCATTTAGGGTTCTGATTTCGCGGATTAACGACTGCTGCCGTTGCAGGTAAGCAAAGCCTCCCAGCCCGATCGCCGCAGTTCCCAGGATGCCCAAGAGGGCGATCGTTCTTTGTGCCCGTTTAGTCTGACGTTGAGTTTGACGCTCGGCGCTCTGCCGTTCCTGCAAACCTGCCTCAATAAACTGCTGTGCCTCTTGAGACAGCGTGTTTGCAGGGTTAGCATAAATCTCTTCAGCCGCATCTAGCCGTATGCCGTGCAACAGAAAATCCGACTGCTGACCGCTCTGCCGCCACTGATCGGCAGCCCGCTCAAATTGTTGCTGCGATCGCAGTCTGGCGCGATTCTCCTCTAGCCATTCGCGTAGAGTAGACCATCGCCACATTAAAACTTCGTGGGCAATTTCGATCGCAGTCGTCGGCAATGATAAAGCCGCAAGATCTGATTTAGGAGCAAACGGATTTAAACTCGCATCGGCATAGCCCGGATCGTCATAGTCTGAATCGATATAGCTCAGGTCAGAGAAATCTGGACTGGCGGCTACAGGGGGCATGACTTGATCGGCTGCATCTACCGTATCTGTTGCCACGACCACCAGCTTGGCAGCGATTAAAACCTGCAAGGTGCGATCGATCAGCGCCACCGGATATTTTTCGACGACCAGATCTGCCTTCATGACTCGCCGCCGCGTGTCTTCGGTGCCATCGCCCAACTGCGTTAGCGACAGGAAAATCCACTGAGCGCAGTCCTGAGCTGCTGGATCGAGGCTGTCATAAACTGACTGAGCTTTGCGTTCTAATGCGTCTTTCAATCCGCCAATCTGCCGATACGCCTGAAGAGTCAGTTCGGCTGGGGCACAAGACTCCCAGATCTGTTCCAAAACAAACTCTAGCAGCGGCAAATCTCCAGTACGGTTTAGATCTTGCAGCAACGCCTCTACCAATTCTGGCTGTACGGTCAACCCAGCCTTCTCAGCAGGACGCAGAATCACCTGCCGATAGTCGGCTTCATGCAGCACTGAAGGCACTAGCAGATTAGACTTCTGGAGCTGCCTTGCCAGAGCTGGATATTCCAAACAGAGCGCCATGAAATCACTCCGGAGCGTCAAGATCAGCTTGAAGCGATCGCTGGCGTGTTCCAACCCGCCCAACACCAAATCTAGAAACCGCTGCTGCTCTGCCCTAGATGCCAGGGTAAACAGCTCCTCAAACTGGTCAATCACCAGCACCGTCACTGGCTCCGGACAGGATCGTAGCCAATGGACAAAGCCCTCAGATCCCTGATGCAGCATTCCCTCTAGCTGAAGCTGATGATAGTGGCGATCGACCTCTGTATTCCCCTCAGCTAAGCACTGAATCAACGCCTCTACAGGATGCGCTCCCGGACGCAGGCTCCCCATCCACCATTCGTCGCTACCAGGAACCCGCTTGCCCTGGCGTAGCTCTGCCATCAGCCCTGCCATGACCACCGACGATTTGCCGCTACCCGAAGCCCCCACCACCGCCAAAAACGATCGCTCGACGGCTTTGATCAACTGCTGAATCAGCAGTTCTCGACCAAAAAAGAAAGGCGCATCCTCTTCTGCAAAAGCTCTCAACCCCAGATAGGGACAGAGACTCAGATCAAATTCTGCTGGGTCTTGTCGCAGTCCCATTGGGTCAGGCAGAACTTCAATCACACGATCGCCCGATAGCCAGATGTGGGGAGCGATCGCATTTCCCATCAGCATTGCCTGAATTTGGGCAATCCATCCCGCGCAGGGCAATCCAGTCTGAGGATCGGTTGCCATCAAAGTCTCTAGCAACACGCTGGCAAAGATGTCGGGGTAAGCAGAAGGCGATGCCGCCGCAATCACGCACTGGCTCACCCGATGACCCGCGTCAATCTGTAAGTCTTCCACCCATTCGCCCAAATCTGTTGCGCCAGGACAATCTAAAATAATGATCTGCTGGGGAATGGGCGATCGCCGCAACATCTGCCGCAGCCAAGAGCGACTAATCTCCACGCCATCTTTCAGCAGCAGACGTGCCTCTCCAGCCTCCGTATGGGCAACGCGTCCCCGCAGGTAGAGCAGCACAATCGCATCTTCCAAATCTTCGCCGACTGGTTTGCCCAAGGGATTGCCCAGGGAATTGCCCAAGGATAGACTGACTTGCAGCCCTGCCACGATCGCCTCCTTCACCTTCGTCCAACCGGTTTTGGACTGAGGAAAATAGCGCAGCTCAAAGCCGCCTGGCGATCGCAAAACCTTACTCATAGAGAGCGTTACCGCACTACCACCCAGCCCTTCAATCATAAAAGCCTGACGAGGGTGCCGTAGAGGTGCCGCCTCTGGCTTTAGACCCAAAATTAGCCTGCCGTTGCCAATTCGCTTTGGGGTCTGGAGCGGGTATTCCGGCTGAAGCTGAGTTTCGCCCCGACCCCGCTTTTGCTGATTGACTAACCGCAATTGCTGATTGGTCTTGTCGATGTAGTGCAACGTCTGGTAATAAACATACTCATAGAGCGCGTTGACCTCGATCACGCCCTGTTCATCTGCCGCTCCGCCCAACAACCCCCGCATCAAAAAATAGGTAAATACGCCCTGCCCCAATTTTGGGAACGCCCAGGATTGCTGTGCCTGATCGCAGGACAGCAAAGCATAAAATCCTTTGTTTTGTGCCGATCGCTCCTGCAATAGCTCCACAATCTGAGAGGTGGGATTGGGCAAGGTCACGCCGCTACTCATCACGCCGCTACTCATCACGCCGCCACTCATCACATCGCTACTCGTCACGCCGCCATGACAAACATCCAGCCACACCGACTGCTGATGAGCCACACATTGATTCAACAAAGTCAGCAAAGTCCGAACGCTAAGCCCCGTTTCCGTTAAAGCCTCTTTGCGAGTGTCGGCGAGACACAGCACCGCCTGATGGCTATCTGGGTCAAGAATGCCATGCCCCGAAAAATAAAACAGCACCGTATCTTGCGGCTTTGCCTCTACCACGATCCGCTTCAGGCTAGCCTGGACGGCTTGCACGGGCGCGTGGCCGTGGTGACGGGCGCGG
>CASBQM010000192.1 GCA_949127645.1 Synechococcales cyanobacterium PMM_0036 | reverse complement strand
TTGCCAATGATCTGATGCAAAAGCTAAAGGCTGACCAGGGCAATGTAGAAGAGCAGATGCAGCGACAGTTTCGCAATATGCTGCAAGACTTGGGCGTGCCCCGCCAAAACGAAATGGACGAGCTGAGAGGTCGGCTCGATCGCCTAGAGCGTCAGGTACGCGACCTAGAAAATAAGCTGTGGCGCTAAGAGCCATTCTCTGAAATCTGCTTCGTAGTCAGAAAATCTCGCTTTTTTAACCTTTAGTCTTCCATTCTCTTTTACACTAAAGGATGGACTTGAAGAGATAGGAGGGTTAATTGTGCGGGAAATTCTCATCAGCTTTGCAGTGATGATGGGTTGCCTAGTGGTTTTGGTAGTGGCTCAGTTTACGAATCGAGGCAGCGAAGCGATCGCCTCCTCTCTACCCACTACCTCTGAGCTAAACTCAACAACAATGGTCGCCAGTGTGCCTAGTGCAATCAATCAGGCGATCGCTCAAGCGCCCAATTCCTCTACCCCCAATGCAGCCGACCTCATGACACAGAATGATCCAGCCAATGATCTAGCGACCGTAACCACCCCATCTGGGTTGAAATATGTCGAGATCATTGAGGGGACTGGCGCTACTCCTACGCCGGGACAAACCGTGACCGTACACTACACGGGCACTCTAGAAGACGGCACTAAGTTTGATAGCTCCCGCGATCGCAATCGCCCCTTTGAGTTTCGCATTGGTCAAGGTCAGGTCATCAAAGGCTGGGATGAAGGGCTAAGCACCATGAAAGTGGGCGGTCAGCGTAAGCTGATTATCCCGTCAGAGCTGGGCTATGGTGCGCGTGGAGCGGGTGGCGTAATCCCCCCCAATGCCACCCTAATTTTTGACGTAGAGCTGCTAGGCGTGAAGTAATCTACATCCTAATTGATTAGTTAAAAGCAAGAGTGCCGCCCTTTGGGCGGCACTCTTGCTTTCATAGGTGTAGGTAAGCAAACTTATCAAGCATGCAAGGTCAACAAAGAAGTTGTAGAGGGAATCAAGACTTATCTGCCTGAAGATCGCTATCAAATGAGTCAGGTGTTTACGCTAGAACTCGCCTATGCGGTTAGCTTTGGCTCAGAATTGGCGGTAGTTTCCATGCTGCCAGAATTCTTTGAACACACCTTTAATCTCAGTCATCAAATTGCTGAACCTGTCGCGGCAACCTACCCGCTGATGAACCTGGTATCACGACCTGCCGGGGGACTAATATCAGATAAGATTGGCAGTCGCAAATGGACTCTAACCGCAATGATTGGAGGGTTGGGGCTGAGCTATCTCATTATGAGCCAGATTACAAATGCTTGGTCGTTGCCTGTAGCGATCGTCACAACCATGCCTTACGTCTTCTTTGTCTTCGGCGGAGCAGGGGCGACATTTGGAATTGCGCCTTTAATCAAGCGTCGAGTCACCGGACAAATTGCGGGTAATATCGGAGCCTTTAGCAGCGTTGGCTCTGTGCTGTATGCTACGTCTTACAGTCTGCTACCTCAGACAGTTGCAGGCAACCAAACCTTCTTTCAAATACTGGGGACGGCGGCTGTCATTGTTTGCTTCCTCTGTGTATTCATCCTCAAGGAATCTCAGGTTGCTAAGAGCGAGTCGCTTGAAGAAGATGCAGTGTTTGCAGGGCATTAAGGTGCGTCCTAAAGGTCTAGTCTTGTTGGCTGAGTGATAGCTAAGATTGACGAATATCAGAATAGTCTGTTGTGAGACATATCTCACAACAGACTATTTTTTGGAGTTAAACCTGTGGTTTAGCTTTTTGTTGTCTGAGCAAAGTTATCAAAGCAAATCTTTTGATAAAAACTTAGCGATCGCACAGCGTATTTGCAGGAGAAAAAGTGCGCGTTACTTCAGCATAGACTTGCAAAATATCATCTATCTTCTTTTCCCAATCAAAGCGCTCTAGCACCTGCTGCCGTCCTGCCTGACCCATTTCTTTACGCAGTGCCGGAGATTTCGCTAGCTTAACCATTGCGGTTGCCAAATCTTCAATGAAGCCATCTTGAGAAGTGGGGGCAATCAGCATACCTGACTGTTCATTGATATAGTCGATCGGACCTCCCCAACTCGTCGCAATCACAGGCAAACCGACCGTCATAGCTTCCAGTACCACCGCTCCCCCACATTCAAACAGGCTAGGCAGAACTAAAGCATCGGCATATTGTAGACGCTGGGCGCATTCAGCTTGCGATAGCCAGCCCAAGAACTGTACCGATTCTGGGTAATCGGGTAAAGCGCGATCGTCTAATTCAAAATTACTCGGACTGTTATGAGTAGTGTGACCCATAATTCCTAAGTCTTGGGCTAGCTGCTCAAGCGCCAAGCGATCGGGTCCTTCTCCAATAATTTCTAATCTAGCTGGCGTTTGTTCTAGAACTTTCTTAAGCGCCCTTAGCAATAAATCAACGCCTTTCCAATCCACTAGCCGTCCCATAAAAACAAATCTTGTGACTGCACTTTCAGGTGTGGGCGACTGTTTTACCAGAGATGGGTTAAATAGTTTAGGCTTCCAGAGTGAAACATCTACCCCATTCTCCACTAGCTCAATCACCTGTCCCCGGGTGCCTGCGGGCAGTGCGTTTCGAGTCCGTTGATTAGCAACCAGCAAAATATCTGCCAATCTTTTACCAGGAATAAGGGCATTCAGAAAATCAGATAAGAGGCGACCTAGACGAACGCTCAGCCTGACAAACCGACTTTCCATATGTCGAAATCCAGGAGGATAGGTCATACCGCCATTCATGGGTCCCATCACCACCGGAACTCCCATACCGTAAATCAGTGAAGGCGTGCGGGGAGAAACACAGATGGGTTGATGAATGAGATCAATGCGATGGCTTTTAATAATCTTTTGGCTTAAACGACGCTGATAGATTTGGGTCAAAAGCTGCATGGCAAAGCCGCAAGTCATTGCAAAGATAGCTCCCGGCAGATATTGACTTGTAGAATATAACGCTCGGTGAACCGCCGTATCTGGAGTGAAATAGATGCGATCGCTGTCCTCTGCAAAGCTATCCATCAATTCGTCACGCGTACGCTCATGCACCACCAGCCATGCCTCAATGCCGCGCTGACGCAGCACCCGGAAATAGTGCAGCGGTAGAGTCGCTTCGCCACCAAACTGCATAGAGGCGTGTTCAGCGACAATTAGAATCCTTAAATTGCGAGGATCAGCTAGAGGGGCGATCGGTTCAACTTGCTGTGGATGAGAGCGAGAGTTAGATAGCCCCATGAATAGCCCCATGGATAACTTCATGAGTTGAGCAGTCTTTGTCTTCAACGATGTCTTCAATGAGTTAAAAAATGTTTGAAGCATAATGCACCCTTCAGGAATTTAAAGTGGTTGCGGAACACGAATTTTTACTTCGATCGAGAAGATGGCGGAATATGCCCAGAACCAGAAGAGGGAAGCAATTCAGCACCGCTCAAAGAGACAAAAGTATTCTCAAGAGCCAGCACAACCTGCTGACGACAGACCAAAACGCAGATGGCGGGCATTAATGTAATCAAGCAACCCACAAAGCTTAGTAATGTATCGCCACTGCCTGCGCCCACGACTGATCCAGTGGTCAAACAGAAGACCAAGCTAGTTAGAGAGAAAATAGACGAATTAACAGCTAGTAGCGCAAAGGGTAGAAGAACGGAAGGATACCAAGGCATTAGCCAAGGCGTAGCTCCTAGCAGCAGGACAAGCGTTACCCAGCCCAAGTCGGCAACCAGATGAGCTTCGGAGTATCTGGATCTTAGCCAAGGCTGAAGTAATTTCCAGGCATAGAATACTGCGAAACCCAAAAAGGTGATTCGAGCCATTTGCTGCATCACGGCTTGGTTTTGATACAGCTCTGAGCCTGTGATAAATGAAATAATTAGATTCACTAAATGATGAATTGAGCGAGCTGTTAATCCAGAGACCCCAGGATTGAGCAAACTTTTCCAGGCGGCTAGCGTCGGAAAAACGGTGTAACTCAGCACTGTAACGATCGCCAAACAAATCGCAGTGGCGATCGCCAAGTCACGCCAGCGCCGCCGCCGAATCAAAAAGCCTACAACCAATGGGAACCAAATAACGGGCAAGGTTTTGGTCAAAAAGCCTGCCGCAATGGTCAAAATTGAAGCCACATAAAGACGGTTATAAAGGCAAATAATGAGCAGAATAATCGAGGAACATAGAAATACATCAACGTGAGCATCGGCAATGTGAGCAATCAGGAGAAAAGGATTAAGCAGATATGCCAACGTTAGCTTACTTCGATGAGGAGATGGCTTCAGAAATCGCCAGATTAAATAAGTGTTGAAAACGTAAGCTAAAACACAAAAGACTTTGAATACATAAACTCCGGCGATCGGACTTAACCGAATGAATAGAGCCGACACCATAAAGAACGCTTCAGAAATCGGACCATAGGTTGAAGTTTGCAGCCAGTAAAGCAGCGGATCTAGCACGGTGGAAACTTTGCTAGAAGGAATAATATAGGGATTCACACCCTGCAAACCCATCAGACCATACTGTAGATAGAGATAGATATCATTGCTGAGAGGATACGCAATAAATGCCAAAACTAAGAAAGGAGCGGCAGGTTTAAGTAATTGAGTAAACCGCCGATCGTTAGAAATTTCTCGCTTTTGCAGTAGCCAAACAACGTAAGCAAAACAAGTACAAAGATACGCCAGCGTTGACACAAATCTAACAGAGCTAACGCCATTAAACGACGCATCATTAAAACTAGCTTCCTTGCCCGTAATAATGTCCGAAAAACTTGTTATTCCTCCGATTGTAAAAATAACGCACAGAACTAGAGCGGCAGACAATGCAAATGCAAACAGAAAGCCCTGACCTTTAATCGCTCTCATCATGATTTTTTCAAGAAAACTGCAAAAGCTTCTAAATGATTAAAGCGATCGTAACCCTCGATTAAAGATAGTTAAGAAGCCCACGACACAATGCATCCTGCTAAGCCCAAAAAATTAACTATTAAGAAGAATGCCTTATTACCTTGATGAGATATCTTGATG
>CASBQM010000191.1 GCA_949127645.1 Synechococcales cyanobacterium PMM_0036 | reverse complement strand
TGTTTTTCGATCGTGAAGCGGTCATCCGCCTGGGGCGACGTGCCGTCGTTGCCAATGTCATGGACGAGGATGCCTCAACTCGACTCGTGCGCCACAACCACAGCCGCTTAGCTCGGATTCTACTGCGATGGTATACCCGCACCCAAGGGCTGTAAGCGTAGAGCAAGATAGGTAAAAATAGCTCAGGGGAAGTGATAGGGTAGTAGGCGATGGAATCTATGAACTCGGTTCAGGACTCAGACCACTGCCCCGTAGCAGCGACCTTACTCAAACCTCACTCCTTGAAATGTCCCAAGAACTTTTGCGATCGCTGATCTGGATGGATTACCGACTGGCAGTGCTTTTCACCGTGCTTTTGCCGCTCGTATTGCTCATTTGGGCATTTATACAAAAAGCGGATGCGATGCAGCGTTTGCTAATCATCTACTGGCGTGTGTCTAGCCTCCTGGCAATCACGGTCTACCTGATGATTGGCAGTTTGCCCGTCAGCTTTGTCTCTGGAATGCTGGGGCGAATTTTGATTGCAGTGAGCCTCTGGTTTTGGGTCGATCTCAACGAAGAAATTGCCGATCAGTCTACCTCACCGCTCAAGTGGGCTTTTGCAGGCTGGCGATGGGCAGTCAGCCTCTACTGCGGATTGGGCGCACTGGCAGGCATTCCTTTCCTTCAGTGCGCGGTCTCCAAAGAAACCTTTGCCACGCCGTTTTGCCAAATCTGGCTCGATCCGCCGTTTGGCTACAAGAACTTCTTCCATGCCGCCTCTAAGCCAGAATTTCTGGGTTTCTTGGGGATTACTGCCCTCGTGATTTACGTTCTCTATCTCGGTTACTTTGTTCTAGTGCGGTTGGGCAAGCAGGGGCGATCGGCAACTGAGCAATAGGTCGGGGAATAGGCTGGGGAATAAGCTGGGCAGTTAAGAAATCTATTTTTCAAATTAGAGGTCTGGTGTATGGTTCAGCCACTCGTGGGAATTATCATGGGCAGCGACTCAGATTTGCCCACCATGCAGGCTGCGATCGCCACCTGTGAAGATTTTGGAGTGCCTTGTGAAGTGGCGATCGTCTCAGCCCATCGCACCCCAGAACGCATGATGGAATATGCCCAAACCGCACATCAACGAGGCTTAAAGGTAATTATTGCGGGTGCGGGCGGTGCGGCACATCTGCCGGGCATGGTGGCGGCTCTTACTCCGTTGCCCGTAATTGGCGTACCCGTGCCTTCCAAGCATTTGCAGGGAGTTGATTCGCTCTACTCGATCGTGCAAATGCCGACCGGAATTCCTGTAGCAACCGTGGCGATCGGCAACTCTCAAAACGCCGGATTGCTTGCCGTGCAGATAATCGCCAGCCACCAGCCAGACTTGCTAGAAAAAGTTCAGCGCTATCGCCAAAGTCTGAAAGAGATGGTGATGAAAAAGCAGGAAAGGCTAGAGGCAATTGGCTATAAAAAGTATTTGTCTAACGAAGGCATACCCAGAGGCGCGTTCTGAGAGGATTACTGGAGTAGAGAAGCGATCGCCTTTTTGAACCTCTGCGGATTAAGACAGGTGCCAGTGACACCCGCCCTCTGTTGACCTGCGATCGAGCATAATAAGGCATAGAGTTTGGCTACTACCCATGACTCAACTACTAGATACAGAAGAGCTGCTAGATACAGAAGAATTAGTGACTGAGCTTGACATCAGTCATATTGTCATTGAAGACGATACGCCCGTGGATAATTTTCAGAGTGCCAAACAGCAGCGTTTACTGGTAGAACCCCTCTACGCTTCATGGTTGCCAGGAGTGTCCTTTATCGCTGATGCTAACATCGGGTTGTTCTACGGATTAAAACTCGACCCGATCGTTCCAGATGCTTTTCTGAGCCTGAATGTGAAGATGCCAGACGACTGGAGCCAAAAGCAAAACCGCTCCTATTTAGTCTGGGAATTTGGCAAAGTGCCAGAGGTTGCGATCGAAATTGTTTCTAATCGCAAGGGCAATGAACTGTCCTTGAAAAAAGACGACTACGCCCGAATTGGCATTGCTTACTACGTTGTCTTCGATCCGTTGCAGCAGCTTCAGCGACCCGAGGATCTAAATGGCAAAGTGCTAAAAGTTTGGGTGCTGACGGCTGGACAGTATGTGGAAATGGCAGAACCCTTCTGGCTGCAAACAGTAGACCTAGGTTTAACCATTTGGGAAGGATCGTTTGAAGATCAAGACTCTACCTGGTTACGCTGGTGCGATCGCCTTGGGCAGGTCATTCCTACTGGAGCCGAGGGCAGAGAAATTGAACGTCAGGGCAGAGAAATTGAACGTCAGCGGGCAGATGAAGCCGAGTTGAGAGCAAGACGACTAGCCGAACGGCTGAAAGAAGTAGGCATTAACCCAGATGAAATCTAATGGCTAGATTGAGGTCAGGCTGCTACTTACCGATCCGTTTGGGAGGACGGCGACCTATATATCTCTTGGAGGGTCGCCTTAGACCAATTTGCATACCAGAGCCTCGACCTGCCTCAGGTGCGGCAGCTTCAGGGGGATTTTCTCTCGTTGGGCTAGGTCTACGAATGCGATCGAATACCCTGCTACCCACCTGCCGGAAAACGCTAGGCTGCTGTTCTGAAGTTTCCGGTTTAGCATCAGCTTTCACTTCTTCAGCCTTCAAGTAGCCAACGATGTTCCAAACTGCCAGCCCTCCTATGGCTCCCAGAAAAATACACAGCTCAGCTCGGAAACCCGCCAGAAGAAACAGCAGGATAAACATGAGCCAAACCGCCAAACCTGCGCGGAATCCATCATCTGAGGCAAACTTATACACGCATCATTCCCCCTATGCCGCCCAAAAATTTCTAAATCGCTGACTAGATCTCTGATACGCCCAGTTCTTGCATTAGCGCCTGAATGGTCTGAGTCGTGTCGAGGGTCTTGACATAGGTTAGCTCAACTGGGCTAAAGGGTTCCAAAAACTGTTTGGGCAACAAATCAGCCGTGGCATCGGCAATGTCTCCCGTGCGCTGTTGCAACCGCGATCGCAGCACTTCCGAGGGCGCATCACAATGAATGATTTGCAGCGGTATCTCTTGCTGTTGAGCCGCAGCCAAAACAGGTTCACGCAAGGAGTAGCGATCGTACTTCGCATCCAGAATCACGCTGTAACCCTGCTGTGCCAGCATAATTCCTAGCTCCAGCAGCCGCCCATAGGTTTTCTGGGTCATCTCGGTCGAATACAGGTCGCTACCGCCGCGCTGATCAAGCGGGATACCGCCCAAATGTTTTCGCACCGCGTCCGATCGAATGTGAATGGCGCTGCTCAGGCTAGCCAACTGTCGCGCGGTCGTGCTTTTGCCTGAGCCGGACAGTCCACACATTAACGTTAGCTTGCCTTGACGCGGCTGAGAATATTGCCATGCCAGCCTGTAAAAACGAGCGGCAGTCTCTTTTGCTTTTTCCTTATCGGCGGCTGAAATCGCTGGATCGTCCAGCAAGAAAGAGACGATTTTGGCGCGAACGTATGCCTGACGATTCACATAAAAAGGTAGAACTTGTAGCCCTTCCCAGTCGCCCGTTTGCTCAATGTAGGCGTTTAGAAACAGGGTGCTGAGGTCAGATCGATCGCTAGCTTCCAAATCTCGAATGACGTAGGCAATGTCGAACATGATATCGACAAATCTAAACGACTCGTTGAACTCAATGCAGTCAAACAGCCAGAGGCGATCGTTCCACAGACAAATATTATCGAGATGCAGGTCGCCATGACATTCGCGGATGCGATCTTGCTGCATTCGTGCCAAAAACAGATCTGAATGCTCAGCAAATAGACGATCGTTATAGGCGCGAGTCTCATCAAACTGAGTTTGGGTCTGCGATCGCCCAACGTACTGCTCAGTTTGCTGAAAGTTTTCGTCGATCGCTTCCCTAACTCGCGCAGGTTCGCCAAAGCCGCGAATATAGTCGCTTGTGGAAATCTTGGCGTGAAACTGGGCGATCGTCTTCGCCAATTCTTGCAGCAGAGCCTCCGTCAGCTTACCCTGCCTATGCAAATTTGCCAGCAGCCCCTCTTGAGGAAACTGCTGCATCTTCAGCGTGTAGTCTGCCGGAGCGCCCGATCCATTGAGCTGAAAGCGATCGCCCGACTCTGTAATGGGCAGCACCTCAAGGTAAAGCTCTGGGGCACAGCGTTGGTTGAGGCGCAGCTCTTCCCGACAAAAATGCTGCCGCTTTTCCAGAGTTGAGTAATCCAGGAACCCAAAGTTAACGGGTTTCTTAAGCTTATAAGCATAGTCACCCGTCAGCAGGACATAGGATACATGGGTCTGAATCAACTGAACAGGAGTTTGCACCGGATGCGGGTAAAATTCCGGCTGCATCATCTGCTGGATCAACGCGGGGAGAACGCTATCAGTCATGAATGGTATGAGATTTTCTTTCGTAATAGCTTTGCCGTAACAGCCTAACATCAGACAGGGGCGCAGCATAGCCACGCCCCCAGGATTCACCGAAACCTTAAAGAGTCTGCCTATTCTGCGTCTTCAGCCGCTTCCTCAGCCGTTTGAGCTGCCTTAGCCAAAATGGAAACCACGACGCGATCGCCTTCACCCAAAGCCACCACGCCAGGAGGCAGCGGCAGTTCGCTTACGTGAATTGCATCGCCAATATTCATATTCGTGACATCTACTTCGATTGCGTCAGGAATGCTGTCACCCGTGCAGGATACTTCCAGCTCGTTCAGCACGGTGTCCACAGAACCCCCTTCTTGCTTAGCACCCAACGCCGTTCCCACAAAGTGAATCGGCACCGTGACTTCTAGCTTGTCGCTAGCGCTGACCGAGAAGAAGCTGAGATGGTAGATATTGCGCTTCCAGGGGTGAGATTGCACCTCGCGCAGCAAAGCCTTGCCACTCCAGGGCACGTCAGGCGCATTGATTTTGATCAGGGTATTGTTCAGCGAAGATTTTCTGACTAAGGTTTCAGCCGCCTTAGCATCTAGAGTCAGCGCGATCGACTCAGTGCCCTTGTGTCCGTATAGCACAGCGGGAATTTGACCTCCACGACGAAGGGCATTGGGCTTGCTCCCTTCAGGGCGCTTTTTGCAATCAACAGTGAGTTCCATACAAGTTACG
>CASBQM010000190.1 GCA_949127645.1 Synechococcales cyanobacterium PMM_0036 | reverse complement strand
ATGGCATCAAAGAAATCGCCGTGACGATTTTCGTCCTGACACCAGTTCTCAAAGAAGTTGAAGATCGGGTAGACGCGATTTTCAGGATGGGCTTCTAGGTGGCGGAAGATGGTGATGTAGCGCCAGTAGCCGATTTTTTCTGAAAGATAAGTGGCGTAGAAGATGAACTTAGGCTTGAAGTAGGTGTAGCTGCGGCTCTTGGTTAAAAAGCCCAAATCCAGCGATAGACCAAAGTCTGAGAGGGCTTTGTTCAAAAAACCGGCGTGACGGGCTTCATCCCGCGACATCAGAGAAAAACATTCTGCCAATACGGGGCTTCTGTCCTTCAGCTTGCGGGCTAGCTCTTTGTAGAGTAAAAATCCGGAAAATTCTGCCGTGCAAGACCGCTCCAGGAATTCCACGAAGAGCTGGCGAGTTTCTCCGTCAATGTGATCCCAAGACTGCTGAAACACGTCTGTGCGAACAAAATGATGACGGTTGTAATCTACCCGAAACTCTTCCAGGATAGCTTTTAGCTCATCTTCGTTAACCGAGATGTCCATATTTGCCATCTCTTCAAAATCAGTGGTGTAAAACCGAGGAGTGAGGATGGTCTCCTTGGCTGGAACTTTGACTCCAGGTCGAAGCTCTTGGAGGTCAGGCTTTTTTAAAGAATCTACCATGTGTATACTTTCTCTCCCTTCGGTCTTGAGTTCAAAATCTAGCCGCCAAGCTCCAATCTTGCCAGATGAACTCTTACTGGAGAGATTTGAAAACTTGGAGGTATTACTAGAGCTTAACAAAGCTTCGCTGTATGCTCATAATCGCATATTTCAGTAGTTTACCAAGCTTGTAAGGTTGATAGGATCGTCAAAACATTAAGAGTTGCAACAAGAAGAGATTGATTTGAATCCGGCTGAAGAGGCGATCGCTCTGTCTAGCCCTAAGATTTCGCAAGATTTCTCGAATAAACTCATGACAGATGAGGCTAAATGTGGCAACTTACGGCAAGAGCTGCATTATTAACGCTATTGGTAGCGTCGAAATTTGTGTTTAGGGTTAAAGTTACAGGTCAGCAGTCGGTTATCGCGGGAAGAGTATGAAGGTGGCTTTGAGAATCCATTGTCTACTGCCAAGCCTTTTGGGCATCTGTTGCTTGGCGGCTCCAGCAGAAGCGGGGCGGCTGTCTTCTTGGCGGTTTGATCCTACCCAAAACCGCTTAGAGTTTAATACAGATGAGGGGGTGCAGCCTCGCGCCCAGTTGGTGAGCAATCCCACCAGACTGGTGATTGATTTGCCAGGGACGATCGCCCCATCATCATCTAATCAGCCGCTCAATCAAACGATCGGTCGAGAGATTCAGCAAATTCAAGTGGGACAGCTTGATGCCAATACGACGCGAATTGTGGTGGAACTCTCCCCAGGCTATACGTTAGACCCACAGCAAATTAGATTTCGCGGCGCTTCGCCCACTCAATGGACTGTGCAGATCCCTACGCCTCAGGTCGTGAGTGCCCCAACAGCGATCGCTCCTTTGCTCTCCACGCCCACAAGTTCTACTACCCCTACCTCAACGGCAGGCGATCGCTCTAGTCGTCTAGCTTCTGGTAATCTGGCAGCGGGCAATCTGGCAGCGGGCAATCTGGCAACAGGTGGGCTAGCCAGTGGCGCAACACAGATTGAGGGCGTGCAGGTGACGGCAGATGGGGTGTTTGTGAAAACGAGAGGAGCCAGACCTGACGTTGAGGTGAGTCGGAATCGGCGCGATCGGCAAACCATCAAGGTGACGGTCAACAGCGCGGCGCTTTCTCCTCAGTTGGCTCAAGATGTCGTCGTTAACCGCTACGGCATTAGCCACTTAGAGTTTCAGTCTAGCGGCGCTAGGGTGCAGATTACTCTACACGTTGCCGAAGAAAGTCCTGACTGGCTAGCTTCTGCTAGCGGTGCGGGAGGTATTGTGATACTTCCTCAGGGAGGAATTGCGGCTGTGGCTGATCTGGTAGTTCCTCAATTAGCTTCGTCTAATTCTTCCTCGACCCTTCCACCCGCAATTTCAGCCAGAGCCGCCCAACGATCGCTACCTTCTACAGATCGCCCTGCTCCTTCGTTGTCACAGGCTACACCCGAGGCTGTGCCGCCAGCGATCGCCCAGACGGCAACCATTCAGGGCATTGAAGTGAATTCAACTAGCAATCAGCTTTTGATTCATGCCGATCGCCCAGTTACTTACAGCGGTCGATGGCAGAGCGGACTTTACCAGATCACGCTATCTCCTGCTCAGCTAGCATCCAATGTGTCGGGATCTGACGTAGGGGGGGCAAGCAGCCCTGTCCTCAGAGCGCGGCTGCGCCAACAGACTGACCAAACCGTGGTGATTTCGCTCCAGCCCGCCTCAGGGATTCGGTTTGGCACATTGAATATGGTGAGTCCGCAGTTGTTGGCTCTAGAGATGCAGCGATCGCCTGTGTCTACTTCTCCTAGCTCTTCTCCCAGCTCCTCCCCTAGCTCCGTAGCCCGATCAGATATGTCTCGATCCGGTCGAAATAATGCCGCTAGCCTCATTTCGCCGACCCGACCCGTTGGGCTACCTAGCCTTCAGAGCGGGAGGCTGCTAGTCGTTCTAGACCCAGGACATGGCGGATCAGACCCGGGCGCGGTTGGCATTGGCGGATTGCAAGAGAAGCAAATTGTGTTGCCGATCGCCCAACAGGTTGCAGCTTACTTAGAGCAGCAGGGTGTGCAGGTTCTCTTGACGCGCACCGACGACAGCGATGTAGAGCTAGAGCCGCGCGTCCAGATCGCTGAACAGTCAAATGCCAGTTTATTTGTCAGCATTCATGCCAATTCTATTAGCATGGATCGCCCTGAGGTGAATGGAGTGGAAACGTACTATTTCTCTAGCGGCGAACAGATGGCGCAAGTGATTCAGGACAGCCTGGTGCAGGGTACAGGCATGAATGACAAGGGCATTCGCCAAGCGCGTTTCTACGTATTGCGACGGACTTCTATGCCAGCGGTGCTGATTGAGACAGGTTTTGTGACTGGGCGAGAAGATGCGGCTCTCTTGGCGGACGAAGGGTTTCGCAATCGCATGGCAAAGGCGATCGCTCAAGGGATTTTGCAATACATTCAGCAAAGCTCTACGGGGAGCGATCGTTGATTGAATTGACTCAAAAAAAAGAGTGCTGCCCTGAAGGGCAGCACTCTTTTTTTTGAGTCGGATGCGCTAGATGTCTGCGTCTGAAATTTTCGCTGCTGCGTTGAGCTTTATGTCAACCTGTGCCACGGGCTGAGCGATACGAGCAGATTGAAGTAAAGGTGTGCCGATGACCGAATCATTCGCCAGAGTGAACAGCGGATTAGACAAAACACCTGCCAGTGAAGTTGCAATTAGGCAAACAATTAGCCCCACCTGCAACGGACGCATTCCGGGCAAATCCCATTGGATGGGCGGGTAATTTTTGACTGCCTCAGACATTTCTTCTGGCTCCTTGACCACCATCATCTTCACTACTCGAATGTAGTAGTAGATGGAGATAACGCTCGTCACTAGACCCACCAACACCAGACCGTAGGAACCCGATTGCCAACCTGCCCAGAACAGGTACAGCTTACCGAAGAAACCTGCTAGAGGCGGAATGCCGCCCAACGAAAGTAAGCATAGACTCATGCACAAAGTCAGCAGCGGATCTTTTTGATATAAGCCACTGTACTCAGTAATTTCGTCTGTACCTGTCCGTAGGGTAAACAGAATGATGCAAGCAAAGCCACCCAGGTTCATGAACAGGTAGACCATCAGGTAAAACAACATACTGGAATAGCCAGCGTCCGTACCGATGATCAGCCCGATCATGACAAATCCGGCTTGGGCGATCGACGAATAAGCCAACATTCGCTTCATGCTAGTCTGCGCCAGAGCCACCACGTTGCCTAGCACCATGCTTAGGATGGCGAGTGCGGTGAGGACAAAATGCCACTGCTCGATCACAGTCGGGAAAGCATTAACCAATAGACGCGTAGCCAGAGCAAACCCTGCCGCTTTAGACCCCACAGAGAGGAAAGCCACCACGGGAGTTGGCGAACCTTCATAGACATCAGGAGTCCACTGGTGGAAAGGAACTGCCGCAATTTTGAAGGCGATTCCGGCAATCACAAAGACCAGAGCGATTACTACACCTAGAGGCTGTTCGCCATTTCGGGCAACCATGCTGGCTGCGATCGCCCCTAGCTGCGTTTCGCCTCCCGATAGTCCGTACAGCATCGACATCCCATAGAGGAAAATCGCCGAACTCGCTGCTCCGATTAGCAAATACTTGAGCGCCGCTTCATTCGATCGCGGGTCGCGTTTCATGTATCCCGTAAGCAGATAAGAAGAAATACTCAGAGTCTCTAGCGAAACAAAGATCATCACCAGCTCATCGGCACCAGAGAGGAACATACCACCCAGTGCCGCCGTCAGCAAAATGACGATAAATTCTGCTAAGGATGTCCCCGCCTGCTGGATGTAGCGCACCGACATCAGGATCGTAATGACGGTGCCTGTGGCAATAATGCCTCGGAAGATAACGCTGAGGTTATCGCTGCTAAAGCCGCCGAGAAAAGCAACCGGGGTAGGGTTATTCCACTGAAAAAACAGGGCTGCGATCGCCCCAAGCAATCCGGCGATCGCCAGATAGGGAGTCCACTGGGTAGAAGACCGTCCTGTAATCAGATCAACCACCAGCACTATGAGCAAAGTGGCAATCACGATTGCTTCTGGCAGAATCGCTCCGGCATTCAACTGAGCTGCAAGATTGGCAAAGTCCATAGGAATAAAATTCTGGAATATGAGTGAATCATACCGTGTGAACCCAAAAATCTTGAGAGAACCTGAAAATCTGGGTACAAATCTAGCGTGAGTTTCTACACAGCTCTTTTACTAATCTATTGAATTCGCCCTAGTTTTTGCGGATATCAACTATAAAGAGATCATTGAGGGCAAATGCAATTGAGGGTAAGGTTAGGGGTAAGTTAGAGACAGTTCGCTCTGGCTCTGAGTTTGATGAACCTTGGCAGTATGCCTCAGCAGCTCTCGATTTATTGAACCGTTTAGATTGTCGTTGGAACACCATCGATCCCATGTCAACTCTTGTCATTGTCGAATCTCCCACTAAAGCCAAAACCATCCGCAACTATCTGCCCAAAGGCTATCGTGTCGAAGCCTCCATGGGACACGTGCGGGACTTGCCGCAATCTGCCAGCGAGATCCCAGCCTCAGTAAAAGGCGAGGAGTGGGCGAAAATTGGGGTGAACGTGAGCGCAAACTTTGAGCCGCTCTATGTAATTCCGCAGGATAAGAAGAAGACGGTCAAGACGTTGAGAGACGCATTGGCTGAAGCTGACGAGCTAATTCTGGCGACGGACGAAGACCGCGAAGGCGAAAGCATTAGTTGGCATCTGCTGCAAGTCTTGAAACCCAAAGTGCCCATCAAGCGCATGGTGTTTCATGAAATCACTGAAGAGGCGATCCAAAGAGCCTTAGCAGACTGCCGCGACGTAGATGAACAGTTGGTTCATGCCCAGGAGACGCGGCGAATTCTCGATCGCCTGGTAGGCTATACCCTGTCTCCCCTGCTCTGGAAAAAGATTGCCTGGGGCTTGTCGGCTGGTCGTGTCCAGTCTGTTGCCGTGCGGCTGCTAGTCCGACGAGAGCGCGAACGCCGTGCTTTCCGTAGAGGCACCTACTGGGATCTCAAGGCTAGCCTCAGCAAAGATAAAGCT
>CASBQM010000189.1 GCA_949127645.1 Synechococcales cyanobacterium PMM_0036 | reverse complement strand
CCCTAATGCTGTATGGGGTTGCTCAACTTTATCTGAAAAAATTTACGGGGCAAGAGCAGAAAAATGGCTAGTTCCTCAACGAATTCACGCGCTCGTCGCCGAGTACCGCGATCGTTCAAGCACCGCTCTAGCGATCGTCTGACCCGCCTATTGGTCGATCGTCTGCCTCACGCTTTTGATCAAATGCTGAAGTGGCTAAACAAAGGACAGGTTGTTGTCCTATTGGTTTCGCTCATCTTGTTTTTCTTGCCGTTGGTGACGCTACGTCCTAATATTTGGCAGCAAGGAATTGTTGCAGCGATCGTCATTCTTCTAGGTCGGCTGTTTCTCCATCTCGAAGAGCGTCAGCCAGAAGGTCGGGCGAGCGAGCTGCTGCATCTGCTGATGATGGCGCTCAGCATTATGATGACGCTGCGCTATTTATTTTACCGCGCTAGCTATACGCTAAATTTCGACGAATGGATTGATGCAGTCTTTTCAACGCTGCTGTTTTTAGCGGAGATGTACGGGGTCATGACCCTCATCCTTGCCTACTTTCAAACGCTGAAGATGCGTAATCGCAAGTCTATTAGTTTAGAAGGAATTCCCTTAGCCCAGTGGTCTACAGTCGATATCTACATCCCAACCTACAACGAAGAAGTTGAGATTGTTCGTAAGACTCTGCTGGGGGCATTGGCGATCGACTATCCAGAGGACAAGAAGCGGATCTATATCTTAGACGACGGGCGCGCAGAAAAATACCGCGATCGCCGCATCAGGCTTGAGCAGATGTGTGAGGAGTTGGGCTGCACGATGCTAACCCGCGACAATAACGATCATGCTAAAGCGGGAAACATCAACACGGCATTACAGAAAACGAATGGCGAGCTGGTGCTAATTTTAGACTGCGACCACATTCCCGTACGCGGGTTTCTTAAGGAAACAGTAGGATTCTTTTTGAAGAAGAAAGTTTCTCTAGTTCAGACTCCCCACTGGTTCTATAATCCCGATCCATTTGAGCGAAATTTATTCACTCAAGGGCGTGTTCCAGTGGGCAATGAGCTTTTCTACAAAGTATTACAGCGCGGTAACGATGCCTGGAATTCAGCTTTTTTCTGCGGATCGGCAGCGGTGGTGAGGCGATCGCACCTCATTGCCATTGGCGGTATTGCAACTGAAACCGTGACGGAGGACTGCCATACTTCTCTAAAGCTACATTCTAAAGGATATGAAACCGTCTACTATGACAAAATCATGGTGGCAGGGCTGGCTCCCGAGAAGTTTTCATCTTACGTAGGTCAGCAGGTACGCTGGGCACGCGGCATGGCGCAGATCTTGCGTCTAGAAAATCCCTTATTTAATCTCAATCTAAAGCTCAGACTGTCTCAGCGGGTATGCTACTTTAGCGCCACTTCTCACTTCTTTTTTGGATTTCCGCGCTTGATGTATGCGATCGCTCCCGCCATGTTTCTGCTGTTTGGGATTAATCCGGTGAAGGGATTAGGCTTAGAAACTCTTGCCTACGCTTTACCTCATATCATCCTATCTATGCAAACGAATCATATCCCTTACAAGCGAGTCCGATTTTCGTTTTGGAACGAGATTTATGAGTTTGCCATGTCCTTTCAGGCAGGAATTGTCACTATTCTAGCGCTAATAAATCCTAAGCTGGGTACTTTTAACGTTACCGATAAAGGATTAGTCGTCACTGAGCGCAGTTTTGACCTAGAATCAATGCGGTATCTAGTGCTAGTTGGAGCTATTACCGGAGCTTCCCTAATTGCAGTACCTTTTTGGCTAATTATTAGTCCTCTAGAGACTCAGGCAGTGTTAATCAATGCCCTCTGGTGCTTGTTTAACTTGCTGCTAGTCTCTGCGGCTTGTCTGGCTGCTTTTGAACAGCCACAGCTTCGACGTACCCATCGTTTGCCCCGCCATCTCAAGGCAATTATTCATAGCGACGAGAGCCAGTTGATCGGCGAAACGATCGATGTGAGTGAATCAGGAGCGCAAATCTTGCTAGATGATTGGCCCAATATCCCAGATGAGGTGCGCGTTGAGCTGATCGGTGATTTTGGGGCGCGGGCGTTGCTAGATGCGCGAGTGGTGCGCGCCAACGCGACGGACAAGCTGCAAGCCGTGCTTGCCCTTGATTTCCTTAACCCTAGCCGAACGCAGCTCGATGATTTGACCGTTGTTTTGTTTTCTGACGTGCGAGAATGGTATGCTCAGCATCGCACTGAAACCGATAAGCCTTTCCAATCACTACGATTCATTGCGACTAGTCTACGACGGGCTTTTCGAGACCTAAAACCTGCCGGTGGCATGAAGGTGAGGAAGCAGGTGAGGGCAACAGCTAAACTCTTTTGGGAAGAATGGGGAGAACGATCTTATACTGCAAAAGTGATTGAATGGGGAATGCGTGATCTGCGGGTGGAGCTTAGCGGTATCCCAGCTTTACAGCTTGATGAACTGCAATATAGCAAGCCTACATTGGCGCTATTAATTGACTTGGAATCTGAAGACGTGCCACCTTACAGATCTCAGCTCCAGACTGCTCAGCCCCAGACCGCTCAGCCTCAAAGCCTGCTAGTTCAGATAGAAAGCATTGAGGTTTTGGGAGCAAGTCTTAATCAAAAATCTCAGCTAGACGGCAAAACAGAAGATGAGGCTCTGCGCGTTTCCATAGAGCTTAGCTTTCCCACCTCACTCGATCGCCAGCAGCGCAATAAAATTAAGCAAATTTTGCGATCGCTCAGCTAGGTTTAATGCTAATCTATTAAGCCTTGTCATTTGGTTTTTAATAGCTAGACAGGTTGCAGGTCATGATTGCCTGTAATGTAGCCTACGCGACCTGACAATTTGTCCAAAATCCGCTACATCTATCAGCGGTACTCTCACAGAGCCTATCCTCATGAAGTTGCCCCAGTGGGTGCGTCGTCTAGTGTTTCAGAATTGGTACTCTGCTCCCGATCGTCTTCCTCTATCTCACAAGCGCGTATCCCGGCAGTCTATTTGGAGGCAGTACGCTTGGAGGCAGTACGGCTGGAGAGTCGCACTTTTTGCGGCGATCGTCCTACTGCAAGTGACCTGGGCTAGGATGCCCGTACGCTCAACTGAACTGCCGATTGAACTCAATAGCCCGATGAATAGCCCGATGAATAGCCCGGTGAATAGCCCGGTGAATAGCCCAGCCGAGTTCAGAACCTGTCGCCCAAATACTCAGTTCACGACTGTGCGATCGTCCGATCAAGTGCCGCTTGCCCAGACTTCCAACCTGGGCGAGTTGCTAAGCAACTTGAGTCCTGCCCTCGCCGCTCAATTTCCGGCTCCTTTTCCTCAGATCAATGGCATAGCAAGGCTTGCGAGAGTGCCCGTGATCATGTATCACGATATTCTGCCTGAGAAAGAAGTCTTCTTTGATGTCACGCCTTCAGAATTTACGGCGGCTCTGGAGCTGATTCGCACGAACGGTCTAATGCCGATTAGCCTCGATCAATTGACGCAACACCTGGCGACCGGAGTGCAGCTCCCTGAGAAGCCGATTTTGCTCACCTTCGATGATGGCTACAAAGGTCACTATGAGTCTGTTTACCCCCTAATCAAACAGTATGGCTACCCCGCCCTGTTCGCCATCTACCCTGAGAAGGTAGGCACAGGGAGCGATATCGGTAGATCGAGCCTCACCTGGGAACAGTTGCGAGAAATGGCGGCTGATCCTCTGGTGACGATCGCCTCTCACAGCTTCACCCATCCTCTAGACATGACCCAGCTTCCAGACGATCGCCTCCGCTATGAGGTGGCTGAGTCTAAGCGCGTTTTAGAAACCAATCTGGGGATGACCCTCAAATATTTTGTCTATCCTTCTGGCAAAAATGATGAGCGGGTGCAGCATTGGGTGCAGATGGCGGGCTACAGAGCGGCGCTGACGATGAACGATGAGGTAGACAAGTTTGCCGGAGAGTCGGAAAACTTGCTGAGCATCGATCGCATAGGTCAATCTAGTCTGGCAGAGGTGATTCAGTCTGCCTATGGCGGTGCGCCTTTGCCGCCGTTTGGCAATTCGCTCAATTTGGGCACCGATGTGAAGCTCGATCGCCGCACGGTCAACAAGGTGCCGCTGATTATGGCTTCTGGGGGTAGACCCACGACGATTCACGCCAAGAGCCGCTATCAGGTGCCAGAGATTATTGCCAATACCCCAGCCGTTGCCGCCGTAGATGGCGGATTTTTCTCGCTAGAGAACCTAGATTCTAATGTCATGGTGGGACCTGTGCTGAGCCAAAGCACCCAGGAGTTTATCCCTAGCGTCCGGCAAGAAGTGGGCTTACTGGTGGGACGACCCTTGATTTTAATCAGCCCAGATAAGGTTCTGTTTGTGCCGTTTGATTCGGTCAAGCACAATAGCCTAGCCGGAGTTCAGGCAGAGATGCCCCAGGTCACAGATGCCTTCGTAGGGGCGGCATGGCTGGTGAAAGACGGACAGCCTCAGCCTACTGAATCTTTTGGCAAGCTCTATGGCTTTGATGCCTCCCGCGATCGCGCCTATTGGGGCATTAACTATGCGGGTCAACCTGTCGTGGGCGTATCGGGCGACTATGTGGACTCTGTGACGTTGGGCAAAGCCTTGAGCCAAGCCGGATTGCGCGATGCGGTGATGCTAGATTCGGGAGCCAGCGCCTCGCTTGCCTATGAGGGCAAATCAATGATGAGCTATGAACCGCGCCCTGTTCCCCATGTGGTAGCGCTGTTGCCTCCCAATCCGACGCTTGCCGCCTGTGCGATCGTTTCTGAAAAGCAAGATCAGGAGTAAATCCTGACTGACTGACAAAACTCAAACTGCCCTCACCCCAACCCTTCTCCCAGAGCAGGAGAGGGGCTTAAAGCCCAAGAAAATTTCCGGCTCCCCTTCTCCCACGCGGGGAGAAGGGGAGCCGGAAATTTTCTTGGGCTTTAAGCCCCTCTCCTGCTCTGGGAGAAGGGTTGGGGTGAGGGCAGTTTGAGTT
>CASBQM010000188.1 GCA_949127645.1 Synechococcales cyanobacterium PMM_0036 | reverse complement strand
GGTACTGACCTAGGGGCACCCCAAGGCACTCCAGTGATGGCAGTGTTTGATGGTAAGGTGCAAATTGCCGACATTATGGGAGGCTATGGTTTGGCGATTGTCCTGCGCCATAACAAAGATACGGAAGAAACGCTCTATGCTCACTTGTCTGAGGCGTTTGTCAAGCCCGGAGATACTGTAAAACAAGGTGAAGTCATTGGCAGAGTGGGCAGCACAGGCTATTCTACGGGACCTCATCTGCACTTTGAGTTTCACAAGCTTACCCCTCAAGGCTGGACAATGCTAGACCCAGGTCAGGCTTTGGAGTATTCTTTGGCTCAGTTCATTAAAGGCGTTAAGCCTGGAGATAGCAAGGCTGAGTCGCTGTTTGCGTCGATCGGCTGGAAAAATCTCAAGAAAGCATTAGAAATGGCGGAGACCAAGCCAAAAGTTCCGAATAGTGTCAGCCTAAATCCTGAGCCTCGACCTGAATTGTCCAAAGGTAAACCTGAGCAATAGCTTTAATTTTTAGAAGCAACAGAAGAGGGCCTTGCATTTCCCAAGACCCTCTTTTATTCACCCAATATTCCCTCACAGTAGCGCAGCAGTAACGTGAGCCGCTCGCCGATCGTCTGTTGTCTCTGTCTCTGGGTTGTTGACAATCGAGCCGCCTGTAAAAACATTAGATCTGTACTGAGCAAACGGAGCTGCTTGTTAATTTCTACCTGGAAGGAGTAAATTCTTGCCGCATCAGCAGATTCAAGAGTTTCCGGGTCGAGAGAGAGAATCTGCTCCCGAAAATAGGTCTGAGCTGCTGTAAGGGATTCTTGAAGCTGAGGGCGATCGCTTTGTAGCTGCATCTGCAACAGGTGAAGCATTTGCTGAAAGTGGTGATACTGGGCGTGAAATGGCAGCATGAATTTCAGTGAGCAGCTTTAAATTTTAGACCACTTCTACCCTAGAAACCCCTGAGGCTATTGGGGGATTCACTAAGCTAAGACCTCTAATTTTGCAATGGCATAAATCCTATCACCGTGAAATTAAGGGATTTTGGCTACCAAGAGTGACTGCTCTTGATAGGAATAGTAGTGTAAATAGATGCCCTAAATAGGTATTACAGGCTGATGTAGATTATGCCCTCCGATGGAAGGGGAGTTCGATCGCTCTCGGTAAAGTGAACGGAGACAAGTTAGTTACCACCTAAAGGTTACTCAAATTCCGCAACTATCGGTTTTCTAGCAAATTTCCTGAACTTTGACCTAGTAGCCCCACACCTTAATCTATTATCAATTTAGAGGGTTATCTAATCCTAAGTTGCCCTAGAAGCTGCGTGAGATATGACAAAAGCCATAGGTGAGAGCTGCATAAAATTAGATGACTCAAGTAGCAATTAACAGCACTAACAGTAAATCTCCTATAGCAATCCTAAATGGTTTGTGAGAGGTGGGCATCCCTTATCGGTGGCGGTGCTTTAGTTCTGATGGGGTTGCAGCAGCGATCGCTTCGGGGTGTACTTATGGCTGCTACGGGTGGAGGTTTAGCCTACCACGGTGTTAAAGACGAGAAGAGTTTACCTGATATACGTTGCCTTTAAGTGAAGCAAAGCAGGGCTACGAAATCTTCAAGCATAAGCAAGATAATTGCGTCAAAGCCATGCTGAAGCCGTAGGTAAGTAGATTTCTGCGAGAAGTTTGTGGCTAGAGTTGAGTCAATAGTTGTACAGTTTTAGTCTTATTGTAGTAGATGTTACGAGCTAGATTATGAAACTCACACAGTACTTTGCTTTAACAATTGGAATCATCTATGTGGCTATGGGCGTAATGGGAGGCATTCCAAACTTAGTCCAACCTGCTGCCGTTGATCTTGATAGCACGAGTATTGAACTCGCAAATGGATATGGCGATCTATTAGCATTATTTCCTGTAAATTCTGCTCACAACATTGTTCATCTGTTAATAGGAACTCTGGGTATTGTGGCATCCATTTCATTAGATAGCTCTCGGCTATACAGCGGAGTCCTAAGCATCTTTTATGGGTTTCTGGCTGTAATGGGATTAGTGCCGATCGCCAATTCAACTTTTGGCTTAATCCCCCTATTCGGAAATGACGTTTGGCTTCATGCGGGTACTGCTGCAATCGCCGCATACTTCGGCTTCATCGTCACACCTGACCTTCTGGAGATCCCCTACACGCCCTCCTCAAAGCCTTCTAGCCAGAGCTATAGGCAGATTTGGGCTAGGTCTATTTCATGATCCCTTGCTTTAAAACCTAGAGATAAATTATGCAGACTACACAAAAATCTCGTGACCAAGAAAAGTCTCGTAGCCAAGAAAAAGCTCCACTTGCGGGAAAGGCTAATACTCAACTCGCCTACTTCCTGCGCTATCTTTCTTTAGCACCTGTTCTGGCAATTCTAGCTGTGTCAATCGCGGTTACGATTTGGATTTTGATCAATGCTTATATTCCCGATCGACTCTTTTATCCAGAGTAGAAGCATAGCCTTAATCACTGGATTTAGGACGTTTTTGTGGGTGCGCGGAGCGCACCCACAAAAACGTCCTAAGCCATAAAACCAAAGGCATGGAGTTCTAACTCTACATCTGTTTTGCGTTGTGAATCCTTCAATACTGCGATCGCCGCCGCAAAACTTCCACCAGCTTAATAAACTCTGGCGGTAAAGGGGCGATCGCCTCCAGCCATTCGCCGCTCACTGGATGCTGAAGCCTCAGCCTTTGGGCGTGTAGCGCCTGACCCGTGAGCTTTACCCCCACCGATCGCCCTGCGCCATATACCGGATCGCCCACTACCGGATAGCCAATATGGGCGCTGTGAACCCGGATCTGGTGCGTTCTTCCCGTCTCCAGCATAAAGCGCATCACCGTGTAGTTGCCTAAGCGCTCCTCAATTTGCCAATGGGTCACGGCTCGTCTGCCGCTCTTCTCCTCAGAGACGATCGCCATTTTTTTGCGATCGATTGGGTGCCGTCCGATCGGTGCATCTACTGTGCCGCTGAGCTGAGTGGGCGCACCAAACACT
>CASBQM010000187.1 GCA_949127645.1 Synechococcales cyanobacterium PMM_0036 | reverse complement strand
TGGCAACGTTAAACGGGTTTTAGCACGGCTGACGGCGCTAGCGGTGCCTCCTAGCAAGGCGCTAAACTCACTCTGGCAGCTTTCAGCAGAGCTGCTAGACTCTCAGAATCCCCATGATTTTAATCAGGCGTTGATGGATCTGGGCGCAACAGTCTGCACGCCCAAAAATCCGAGCTGCCTTCTTTGTCCTTGGCAATCGCGCTGCCAAGCCTTTCAGCTTAATCAACAAACCCAAATTCCCATGAGTGAAACCCGATCGCCCCGTTCTCACAAGCAAATCGGCGTTGCCGTCATCTGGAGTCAGGAAGGACAAATTCTGATCGATCGCCGTCGTCAGGAAGGCTTGTTGGGCGGTTTGTGGGAGTTTCCGGGCGGCAAAATTGAACCCGATGAGACGGTGGAAGACTGCATCAAGCGTGAAATTCGAGAGGAGCTAGGCATCGAAATTTCGGTGGGCGATCGCCTGATTACCATCGACCATGCCTACACGCATTTTCGGGTGACGCTCAACGTTCACCACTGTCGCTATCTCAGCGGCGAACCTCAGGCGATCGAATGTGATGAGGTGCGGTGGGTGACATTGGCAGAGCTAGATCAGTTTCCCTTTCCAGCCGCCAATGTCCAGATCATTGAGGCGCTGAAAACCGGGCAGTCCTAAAATGACTAACCCGCCTTAGCTTCTTTGACATGGGTCGCTAAGCCAACGGCTTGTAGCAAACGGATGGTCAGCCAAGTGACATCGAGTTCCCACCACTGATAGCCGTAGCGTGCCGAAGACTGAGCGGCATGATGATTGTTGTGCCAGCCTTCGCCGTAGGTGAGTAAAGACACCCACCAGCAGTTGGTAGAGCGATCGCCCGTTTCATGAGAGCGGTAGCCAAACTTATGACAAACGCTATTTACAAAGCAGGTGCAGTGAAACCCCAAGAATAGGCGAACAAACACGCCCCACACCAGAAAAGGCATTCCGCCCATGAGATACAAAATCACTGCTAGTGCCCCTTGCAGCGGGATGTATTGATTGTGGCAGAATTGGTAAAAGCGATCGCCCGCAATATCTTTGGTCAAGCGGGGCAGTTCGCCTTTGGTGGGCACCGTGTGCATCAGCCAGCTAATGTGGCTCCACCATAGACCTTCATTAGAGTTGTGGGGATCAGCCGCTTTGTCAGTATAAAGGTGGTGTGCCCGATGGTATCCAACCCAGCCCAACACGCCCCCCTGTCCTGACAAAGTGCCGCATAGCACTAGGAAGTACTCTAGCCATTTAGGTACTTTGAGACTGCGGTGGCTTGCCAACCGATGAAATCCTAGAGAGATACCTAGCCCAATTGTCAGCCAGTGCAAGAACAGAGCTACACCGACCGCCGCCCAGCTAAAGTTGCCAGGAAAAAAGGCGAGGAGAGCCGCCAAGTGCAGCGCAACTGTGAAAAAAATCACGTGCCACCGAGGGCGAGGTGTATCAAGCGTCAAAGATGGATTAGACATTGAGTCAGCTAAGGTATTGAGTGAATTTAGGATGAGATGAGCCAAGAAGATTAACCCGTGTAA
Source organism: Synechococcales cyanobacterium PMM_0036 (assembly GCA_949127645.1). Classification (GTDB taxonomy): domain Bacteria; phylum Cyanobacteriota; class Cyanobacteriia; order Elainellales; family Elainellaceae; genus Drouetiella. The sequence continues at coordinate 3,081 of CASBQM010000187.1, read as the reverse complement.
AGATGATATGCCGTTCTTTGGGCAACATCAAGGAATGCAACCTCTCGATCGCTCACTAGTTACCTCTCCAGCAATCTTTTGACGCAGGTTTTCCAGCTTTCAGCCTTAGCTTCCCGGCAGATTGCGCAGATGTTCAGGAAAATGCGATCGATCGCCCAACTGATGCAGCAGCGGACCATGTGCCCCAAATTCGACCCTGCTGATGGAGGCAACGGGTACGCCCAGGCGATCGCGGTAGCGCCCGACATCAATGCCCAACAAACTACAGAGCATGATACGAATGGTGGCTTTGTGAGAAACCAGCAGGACATTACCCGAAGGATACTTCTGCTCAATTTTCTCTAAGACAAGATGGCTACGTCGGGCAATATCTACTGCCCGTTCGCCACCAGTAGGCGCATTCCAGCCCGGTTCGGCAATATAGCGAATGTAGTCATCGTGGTAGTCGCGGCTGGCTTCCTCTGGAGTCATGCCTTCCCATTTGCCGTAGGAAATTTCCCTCAGCCCGTCTTGGATCTGCATCTCTAGACCGATCGCCTGACAAATGGGCGTAGCGGTGTCTAACGCACGTCGTTTGGGGCTGCAATAAACAGCAGTCCAGGAACAAGTGCGATAGGCTTCTGCAAAAGCTTCTGCCATTTCTTTGCCAACTGCCGTTAGCTCAATGTCCAAATCGCCACAATAGCTGCCCGATCGACTAGCAGCCGTTTCGCCATGCCGTAGGAAGTAGATGTGTAGGCTCATGGGCTTTATTATTCGGGGGCTTGCTTTTCAGGAGCCTGGATTTTAGGAGCCTGGATTTCAGGGTCGTAATGCATTCTGTAAACTTCGTTATCTGAACCCAACTCGGCAATGGTGGAGTGAGTATGAAGAACGCGATCGGCGATCGACAAAGCGTCACCCACCACTGCAAACAGAGAGAGATCTGTATCAATCTGACGTAGACTCGCCATCAGCTCTTGCGTCTTTTGCTCGTCTTGATGGGCATGAAGTTGGCTAGCGGTGTGACTTCGCTCAATTTCATACTGAGAGCAAGTATCTTTGAAGTACTCATGCAGTTGCCCAATTAAGGAAGCAACAGACTGGTGATCCGTCAAAAAACTGGGATCTTTACGTTCTTTTTGAGTCATGGGTGCGGCTAAAGTCGCTGTTTTCTAGAGTAATTTTTAATTTTAAGGGAGGCTTGTGCCTCCCCTTAAAATCGATAGGCTACGCGGTTGGCACTACTGCCTTAGCCAGGTGTAGAACAGACCCTAAACCTGCACTCATCTCTTCCGGCGTGATCTTGCCATCTTTGTTGATGTCTAGCGCATCGAACACCACATCTGTACCCATCCACTCTTCGCGGGTGATGAAGCCATCGCCATCTAGATCGTAAAGATGAAACACATCTTCGGTCGCATGGCTACCCGGCTTCTCGCCCTCTAGCTTAGAAAGGCGATCGGTCAACAGGGATTCAAGCGCCTCTAGAGCCTTAGTGAATCCAGCAATACCTTCTGCAAGCTTGTCGGATGCCATGCGGTCGGCAGCGTGCATCTTGTCGAATGTTTCTTTGTCTATCGAAATTTTTTCTATATCTACAGCAGCAGCTTTGCTGGGGTCAAGCTTGCGGGGCAAGTCAGCCTCAGTAGACTGCAATTCTGCCAGGAGCGCCGGAGAAATCGTCAGCAGATCGCAGCCCGCCAGCTCCGTAATCTCGCCAAGGCTCCGAAAGCTAGCTCCCATAACTTCGGTGTTATAGCCAAACTTTTTGTAGTAGTTGTAGATCGTGGTGACAGACTGAACGCCCGGATCTTCTTGGGGAGTGTAGGTGAGTCCGGTGTCTTTTTTGTACCAGTCTAAGATCCGACCGACGAAGGGCGAGATCAGGGTGGCTCCAGCCTCAGCACAGGCGATCGCTTGGTGCAAGCCAAATAACAGCGTCAGATTGCAATGAATGCCCTCTTTTTCCAGGACTTCAGCCGCCTTGATCCCTTCCCAAGTGGAGGCAATTTTAATCAAAATCCGCTCGCGGGGAATTCCGGCTTTTTCGTACTCCGAGATCAGGTAGCGTCCTTTCTCAATCGTTGCTTCAGTGTCGTAGGAGAGGCGGGCATCGACCTCAGTTGAAACGCGTTTAGGCACAATTTCTAGAATCTTTTTGCCGAAGGACACGGCTAGGCGATCGAACGCTAGTTTTGCCACATCTTGGTCAGAGGCACTATCACCTGCATCAAGCCGCGCCTGCTTCAGCGTTTCATCAACAATTTCCTGATATTCGGGCATTTGGGCGGCTGCGGTAATCAACGAAGGATTCGTTGTTGCGTCGCGGGGGGTAAATTTTTTAATCGCCTGAATATCGCCTGTGTCAGCGACCACAACCGTCATTTCCCGCAATTGTTCCAGCAAATTCTTAGCCATGCTTTTTGTCCTTACAACAGTGGTTGTGTATTTGGGTCATGCTTCTATACCGTTTATTTCTTGAAACATCCCCTTAATGCCTTTAGAAGTCAAGAAAATAGCAGAAGTCAAGAAAACAGCCTGGTTGCTCAATGTCGGACTTGGGGCTGATTTTGAAAAATTTAAGTCTTGTTCCTCTCTTATATCGATAAAGCTTGTCTGAAGGCATCAATCCAATGACTTAACTCAATTTAGAGTTATTTATTTTGAGCGATCGCCAAAAATGTAACAAATCACAGCCTAGAACAGATAGCTCAGAACCAGCCAATCAGGAGCTAAAATTACCTTCCGCTGCAATCATATCGCTATGGCTCTGGAGGTCGGAGGATTCTTCCAATTATTTACGGATCTAAAATTGAGTGAATATAGAGGCAACCAGTCCTACAGACCAGACCTGAAGGAAAACCTGCGGGTGCGAAATTTTTAGCTGCCCATCTGTAGCCCCATTTGTAGACCCATCTGTAGACCCATCTGTAGACCTAGATAATGTTTTGGCAGCAAAACTCGAATTGATCTCTTTCACTGAATTGCCTTGCAATGAACTCGGAATGACGCGGCTCCCCTTTTATCCTCCTAAGATCAACCCCCTTCTGGTGTGGATGCTCCAGCAAGCCTCTCCCTGGATTGCACGTTGGATCGATC
>CASBQM010000186.1 GCA_949127645.1 Synechococcales cyanobacterium PMM_0036 | reverse complement strand
GATATAGAGAGCGCTGTTGAGAGGAATAGCTTGCCGATCGCTCACATAAACTGATTCTTCCATCAGACCGATCGGCAAGCAGGGCGTTTTGAGATGGGTGAGCTGCGGTTCGCTGCCAGGAATTGATGTAATTAAAACAGCAGGCGGATGACCGGCGCTGGAATAGGTAAGCTGACAGGTTGTAGGATTATAAACCCCATACCAAATTGTGAAATATTTCTCGTTCTGACTGCTCATTTGAAATTGATCATTCAGCGCTCCTAAGACCGCTTCTGGCTGACAAAAATCAACGCCTGGAAGGGCGTGCGATCGCAGCAAATTCATCACTGAAACAGAGGGCAGGGCTGCGCCTAATCCATGCCCTGAAACATCCAATAAGTAGATTGCCAAATGCTCAGCATCAAGCCAAAAATAGTCAAAGCAGTCGCCGCCCAACTGCCGCGATGGAATAAAACGCGCTTCTATGCTGACGGCTCCTAGCATCGGCTGTGGCAGTAGAGCCTGCACGTAAGCCGCCGCTTCTGCTAGCTCTGCCTCTAGCAAACGCTTTTGAGTCTGCAAATCTTGACTAAGCTGATGCAGACGCAATCCCGATCGCACTCTGGCTTGCAGTTCTGTAATATCGATTGGCTTAGACAAAAAATCATCTGCGCCCGTATTGAGACCTTTGACGCGATCGGCAATGCCGCCCCGTGAAGTCAGCAAAATAAAGAAAGTTGTGGTTAACTCTGGATTGGCTTTTACCCAGCGGCAGACCTCTAAGCCATCAGCAAAGGGCATCATCCAGTCGCAAATAATCAGAGCAGGCTGCATTTTTTTAGCCTCCTCAATTCCCTCTTTGCCGTTAGCCGCCACAGCAACTTCATGCCCCTGATTCTGTAATGCTCTTTTTGTGATCACTCGGATCACCGAATCATCATCAATCACCAGGATTTTGGACATAGAAATCAGAGATTCACTGCTTGAGCTAGGAGGCTTTTCATATCCGTGAGGGCTGATTTAACAACCTCGGATCACGGTTGTAATCAGCTCTCTAAAATAAGGATAGAGTCACTCCTGCGAAATCTGATGAATCTTCATCGATTGCCCAGGTTTTCTCAGCCCGAAGCTTTCTTGAGCTTCGCCAGATTGATATAAGTTCGCCAGTTTGCGGCTTTGTGGTGCATTCGCTGCTTAAACTCTTCAGCCGCCAAAGCATAGCCTCCGTCGGCACCATCTATGAAGTGAGTATGATGCCCATCTCGACTAAAAACTAGGCAAGTCATGAGGGCACGATCGCTGATATGCATTCCGTATACCAATTCACCCTCGCCAAACCGCTTTTCTAAGTAGTCGCTTAAGAGCGCAATCTGAGCAGCGCTGCTAGAAATAACCATGCGAAGCAAATCGTCAAATTTTTGATAATCTGTTGCTGCCGCCACCTCTTGTTTGTAATTTCCCCAATTAATGCCTCCTAATTTAACTTTTAGGCGCATTAGACTATATCCCAAGAAGTTTTCCAGAAAAATTTTGGCGAGGTAAAGTAGACGCGGTAATCGATGAGTGGAGGGCGATCGCAAATTTGTTTCTGCCCAGAGTTTTTTAGGATTAAAGCTTAGGTTTAGCGGCGTATTCTGCACGGGATGGCAACCGCCTTCGCCTCCACAGATCTCCTGAATCTTCTTAATCACTTCAGCATAAATAGCATCGCTATCTTTGCTCTTAGATCCGCGAGTTGACACAATCAGGCTGACAATCTTCCCTTGACGGCTAGGAATATCTTGCCAACGGCATTCTAACCCAGAGAAGTTTGCGAGAGAGGGCGATCGATTCGCATCCAGTCTGTAAGGATTAGGATCAGTCTCGGCTTTGATCAGATGAGTCGCGTAGGTCAGCCCACCTCCCGCAAAGCTTGCCTGACTGTAGTGCGGCGTAGCGCGGGACTTGGCAACTTGAAGCTTATACCCCGCTGCCCGAATCGTTTCGACGGGCACAACTCCCACCCGCAATTCCATATCAAACGAGTCGCGGGCACGTTGCCTTGTTGCCAGAAGCGCTTGACGAGCAGGTTCCAGCACCGAAGGAGGAACGAGAATAGAGGCACCATCGCCGCCAAAAATGAAGGGGACTTCCAGACGATCGATCGCGTTTAGCACGGCAATAATCGAGCTAGCGCCCAGCAGATTGACAACTTTGTATTGTCCCTGGGCGATCGCCTGAGTAGACCCAGCAATATCGCTGATTAAGATGTACCAATCGTCTGGGACAGAAACGAAATTCTGGGAATAGGTAATGTCCAGGAAATGCTCTAGGGTAGGCAGCGCAGCGTAGAACGAGTCGGTTGACATAATGCCAAAGAGAATCCAGGATGGGAAATCGTAACGGTAGCTACACTTCCTAATGCTTTAGTATTTACTGAATGGAAGCTATTCTATCGCTGAGAAAGTTCTGGCAGACTCACCAGAAATGGGGTTGGGAGAGAGAATAGGTAGCCATGAGCGATCGCCTTAACTTATTCTCAACGGCAATTCATGCTTAATTGAATAAGGATATGCCGATATTCATGACCTTTCTTTAAAGATTTAGATCTGTGTCAGAGTCTCAAAAACCTTCTCGCTCCCTCGCCAACATTGCCGGAATTGTGGCGATCGCCACACTGCTCAGCAAAGTTTTTGGATTATTTCGACAGGTGGCGATCGCCGCTGCCTTTGGTTCGCGTCCGGCATACGGAGCCTACAACTTTGCTTACGTCATTCCCGGTTTTTTGCTGATTTTGCTGGGTGGCATCAACGGTCCGTTCCACAGCGCCATGGTCAGTGTCTTGGCAAAGCGCAAGCGAGAAGAAATCGCCCCGATTATGGAAACGATCAATACCCTAGTGGTGGGTGTCCTGCTCCTAGTGACGATCGGACTAGTCGCCTTTGCCGAGCCTCTAATGCACCTAGTGGCTCCGGGTCTGTTTCTCACGGCTGCGCAGGTGGGCGATCCCAAAGCCTTTGAGATACTTCAGCAAACCCGCGAAATCGCCATTTTACAGTTTCGGATTATGGCTCCGATGGCAATGCTGGCGGGGCTAATTGGCATTGGCTTTGGGGCGCTAAATGCTGCCGATCAATATTGGCTACCTTCCATTAGCCCTCTGTTTTCTAGCGTGGCGGTGTTGGCTGGCTTAGGCGGACTAGCCTTCTATCTAGGCGACAAAATTTTGCTGCCCGAATATGCGGTCTTGGGTGGAGCCGTGCTGGCAACCACGACGCTTGCCGGAGCTTTGTTGCAATGGCTGGTGCAGTTGCCAGCACAATGGCGATCGGGTCTGGGCGGTCTGCGTCTGCGGTTCAATTTTCGCCAGCCGGAAGTGCAGGACGTGATTAGAATCATGATTCCGGCAACCTTTTCGTCGGGCATGATGCAGATTAATGTCTGGACAGACCTGTTTTTTGCCTCATTTATTCCCAATGCGGCAGCCGCCGTGTCAGCTATGGGATATGCCGGACTGCTAGTACAAACACCGCTAGGCATTCTGT
>CASBQM010000185.1 GCA_949127645.1 Synechococcales cyanobacterium PMM_0036 | reverse complement strand
TCTTTTCGGCGATCGACTCCTCTAGCGGGATCGGCTGCCACCAAAGAGCTATATCTGCTGGGGCAAGATTTAGATGCCTGGACGCGCTGGCAAGCCGAATTCACCAATCGCATTCAGCCCACGGTCGCCGAGCAGTTTACCGATGGGTTAATACGTCTGGGAGTTGGCGATAATCTAGACGGTATTTTTATGTTGTCCAACCTGTCCTCTAGAGAGTCTGCCGCCGAAAAAGCTCAATACAAAACTATTCGAGAGCAGGCGGGATACTGGCAAGCGCTCTATCCTTTTCCGTTTGAGGATATGATTAGGCGATCGGCAAAAGAACGTCAGCTTAACCCAATCTTGGTCACAGCCCTCATTCGTCAGGAGTCACGATTTCAGCCCAAGATTGAATCTTCGGTAGGTGCAACGGGATTGATGCAGGTGATGCCAGAAACCGCAGACTGGGTATCCAAGCAGGTAAAGCTCAAAGACTATAAGTTAGATAATCCGAGCGACAACATTAAGATAGGCACCTGGTATCTAGACTATACCCATCGAGAGTATCAGAACAACTCGCTGTTTGCAGTGGCTAGCTACAACGCTGGGCCGGGTAGTATTGCAGACTGGATTAGCAAATATGGCTTCAGCGACCCCGATAAGTTTATCGAACAGATTCCGTTTCCAGAAACAAAAGGTTACGTTGAATCTGTATTTGGCAATTACTGGAACTACCTGAGGCTCTATAATCCAGAGGTTTCCAAAAAGCTTGCCCAGTACTCACCAGAGCATTCGGCTTTGTCGGGTACAGCGCCCTAGCTTTTTGCCCGCCAGCAGATTTTGCCTGTCGGCAGTTCTTGTCATAATTCAGCGGAGGCGATCGCACAGAGATGCAGTGGTTTGTAGATGAACTCCTATACTTCCGAGGAATTGTGTGTGTTAAGGGCTGGGCTTACTGCCTAGAGAAACCCGTTGTCTCAATGGCGTACCAATTTCCTGGCGGGCTGACATGGATATCATCCTGCATATCTTGCAACGTTCGTGCTGTGTCAAAAAGTTCAGGACACAACGCTACGTTGGGATGCAAACTTGAAGGATATTTTAGAAACTATAGCGATCCCAGGTGATTTGTGAGATGGTTTGTGAGAGGTGGGGCGGGCTGCGTCCGCCCCACCTCTCACAAACCATTTAGGATTGCTATATGTATCCCGCTTAATGCTGCTGATCAAGCTTTGCGATCATCCCACCTGCCGCTATTAAGAGGCTTCTCAAGTCATGGAAGGGAACGGCGATAACGCTAATAGAACTACCACTTCAGTAAATTAAACTGCTCCATATCCACCGTGTTGCGATTGCGATAGATTGTGAGGACGATCGCCAAACCCACCGCTGCTTCAGCCGCCGCGATCGAAATCACAAATACGGCAAAAACCTGACCCTTAATGTCTTCTGGATCGAGGTAATTGGAGAAAGCCATTAGGTTCAAATTGACCGAGTTCAATAGCAGCTCGATCGACATCAGCACCCGAATCGCATTGCGGCTAGTGACCAGACCAAAAATGCCGATACAAAAAAGCGCTGCCGCCAGAATCAGAAAATATTGGAGTTGCATAGAATTTACTTTTGCCTAGCCTACTTTTGCCTAGCCTATTTTTGACCCGCCTACTTCTGACCACCAGAAACCAATTCTCTAGGACGCTCAGGCAAGACGAGCTGATCCTCCTCAGTCTGCTCAGGAAAGAAGTCACGTCTTGCCAGGACGATCGCCCCAACCAGCGCCATCAGCAGCAGCACAGAGGCAAGCTCAAACGGCAATAAGAAATCGGTGAAAAAATGTTTGCCAATCACCACAACCGCACCATCGCCAACAGGTACCGCGCTAGAAATCGCCCAAGGCGTTGCCAACACCATGGCACTAAGCAGCGCAAATAGTCCCGCACAAACGCTAGCTGTTGCCACCGTGCCAATCCAGGCATTCGGTACAGGCACATAGTCTTCTCGCTTGTTAACAAGCATAATGCCAAACAAAATCAGGACACTGACAGCTCCCACATAAATCAAGATCTGGGCTGCTGCCACGAATCCAGCATTCAAGAGAATATACAGACCCGACATACTGATGAACACTAAGCCCAGCAAAAAAGCGGAGTACACAATGTTGGACAGCAGCACCACGCCCAACGCCGCCCCAATCATCATTAGCGCCAGGATGCCAAACGAAACCAGTTGAACTCCATCCGCTAGATTCACAGCCCACTCTCCATCAATTGACAGAACATTACTTTGCCCGATTACTTTTGCGATCGACTGCTTTTGCGATCGGCTACTTCGACGTTTCTTCCAGAATTTCAGACGGCAGCTTGCCTGGTCGCCGCGCCCCTTCTGGCAAATCATGAGGGTCAAGCACACCCTTAGGCAAGTAAACCAGCTCCTTCAGCGGAGTCACCATAGGATCAGAATGAATGACGCTGACAGGCAAGCGACCTAACGCCACATTGTCATAGTTCAGCTCATGGCGATCGTAGGTTGCCATCTCATACTCTTCCGTCATCGACAGACAGTTTGTAGGGCAATACTCTACGCAGTTGCCGCAGAAAATGCACACCCCAAAATCAATGCTGTAGTGATTCAGCTTCTTTTTCTTGGTTTCCTTGTTGTATTCCCAATCCACCACAGGCAAGTTGATCGGGCAAACGCGAACGCAGACTTCGCAAGAAATGCACTTATCAAACTCAAAGTGAATTCGCCCTCGGAAGCGCTCGGAAGGAATCAACTTCTCGTAGGGATACTGAACGGTAATCGGGCGACGCTGCATATGATCAAAGGTGACAGACAACCCCTGACCAATGTACTTAGCCGCTTGCACAGCCTCTTTGGTATAATCACCAACTTGCTTCAGGAACTTCAGCATGGGGGGTCTCGCAGGTTAGAAGGTTGTATGAAATTCAGAAATCATCCGCCAAAAGCAACGGGAAATGACAGTTTCAGCGCCGCAGTCAGCAACAGGTTGACCAACGACACGGGCAGCAAAAACTTCCAGCCTAAATCTAGGAGCTGATCAATCCGCACGCGAGGAACAGTCCAGCGCAGTAAGACCGCTAGGAAAATCATCAGGTACGCCTTAAATAGCGTCATCACAATACCTAAACTGGCAGCTATGACTTGCAGCCAAGGCGTTGACTCACTCACGCCGATTAGACTTGCCAGCCAGCTTACCGGAATCGGCGACTCCCATCCGCCTAAGTAAAGCACCGCCACTAGCAAAGCTGACAGAACCAAGTTGGCATAAGACCCTGCGTAAAACAGCATGAACTTGACCGCGCCGTACTCAGTTTGATACCCCGCAACCAGCTCTTCTTCGGCTTCTGGCAAGTCAAAAGGCATCCGTTCGCACTCCGCTAGAGCCGCAATCCAAAAAATCAGGAAGCCGATCGGCTGTCTCCAGATGTTCCAGCTCAAGATACCGTAGCCTGACTGTTGATTGACAATATCGATCGTGCTAAGGGAGTTCGACATCATAACGATCGCCAGCACCGAGAGAGAGAGAGGAATCTCATAGCTGATTGACTGCGCCGCTGCCCGTAGACCGCCCAGCAAAGAGTACTTATTGTTCGAGGCATAGCCTGCCATCAGCAGACCCACGGGCGCAATGCTAGACAGCGCAATCCACAGAAAAATGCCGATGTTCAAGTCTGTGATCACCATATTCTGACCGAAAGGCACGATCAGATAGGACAAGAACACGGGGATGAACACCATGAGAGGGGCAATCGCAAATAGCCAAGGGTCAGTCTTGGCGGGCAGCATATTCTCCTTAAATAGCAGCTTAATCACGTCTGCCGCAGGAGCCAGCAAGCCAAACGGTCCCATATACTCAGGACCAATCCGCTGCTGGGCTGCTGCCGAGACTTTTCGCTCTAGCCAAGTTGAGACCAGCGCCAGCACTGTAACCGCCGCAACGATGATCAGCATTGGCAAAGGTATCCAGACAGTTTTGGCTACCCCGATAGGCAGCCCGGAGTCCGTTAAAAGCTGGATAAAGCTTCCTTGTAAATCAATTCCTGAACTCATGTTCTTCGTTGCACTCAGGTTTTTGAAGATTAATTTAGTCTTAGCAATTTGGTCTTAGCAAATCACGCTTAACAGGTCAGGCTCAACTGTGCTGCTACCAGAAGGTTACTCAACCTCCAGATTTAGTATACCGTTGCCTGGTTTTTTGGGTTGTATTGCCTATGAACGAAAATTCAAGGCTTGTCATAGAAAACCCTCTCGTTTATCGCCCGATTTGAGAAAGTCGGCTTAAGGTGATCGCTCGAATCTGCCACAAAATCTATGAGTCTCTGCTGATCCTCCAACAACCCCTGAAAGTTTTGCCCCATCTCCTGGCTCGTCTTAGTTTCTTGAGAACCTCTACAGGTAGCGAGAAATCCCTAAATCGATTGCGCCTCACCCCATAGGTATCTTTATTATTCTCTCAGCACCACACTAAAATCTTAATTGAAAAGACGTGAAAAATCTGGCTCTTGTGAGTATCATGAGTGGCTTGACAGCCATCAGCTTTCATACCCTGTGCCCCGTGCTTTTGTGCCCAACATTTTATGATTGAGTGACTGAGAACCGTGCAAATTCCTAGCTTCCCCGAGTGCAGTCATTCGTTAGTCAATTCTTTGAACCACTACAGCGATCAAGAAATGCTGACGTTATTTCAGCGAAACCCTGACGTGGGCAAATATTTCACCGCAATTTTTTGTCGCTACAGCCCGATCGTCTATTCGCTGATTCGCCATTCGGTGCGATCGCCTGTCCAAGCAGATTATCTGTTTGCCGTCACTTGGCGACATATTTACTATGAGCTGGGCGGACTGGATCTGCATGAAACTTCCGCGATCGAAGGCAAGCCCTTGACGCTGCAAAGCTGGTTGATTAACATTACCGCAGTTTGTATTAACCGGATGGAGTTGCCGCCTGTAGAAGCGATTCACTACACGCTCTCAGAAGCATCGCCGCCGCTCTGGTGCTATGTTGAGCAGGCACTCGATCGCCTAATCCCCATCCACAGACTCATGGTGCTAATGGCGCAGACCTTTCACTGGAGCGAAACCCGCATTGCGGCATATCTGCAAGCCGAGGGTGAAATGGTGACTCCCACGGAGGTGAAGCGGCGTTTGGATGAGGCATACCAGGAATTAGAAACGGCTTTACCTGAAGATATTAACGAAATCTACCTGGGGAAAATTTGTCAGGCAAGCCCTGAAGAAGACAGCTACAGCGATCTTCTTAGCTTCGACACCCTACAGCCTGTATCTGAGTGAAAATTTTTCTAGCCCCCAACGTGGGAAGAAAACCAAAAATTTTCTTGAGTTCAAAGCCCCTCTCCTTCTCTGGGAGAGGGGTTGGGGTGAGGGCGGTTTGAGTTGTGTTAATCAACTAGAGAGACAGAGATCTGTTTGGCAACTAGGGAACTAAAGTTTTCGATCGCCCCGATATTAGAAGCGCACTGTCTAGCAGCTAGGAGAACTATCAATTTAGATAATTCCTCCTATTTTTCTTGTGTTTCTTACGTAAAGCCGCACTCTAGAACCAGTATATTTAATCACCCAAAGAAACAAACTTACGTATAATCGCGTAGAAGTGCTTGGAGAATAGATTTTCAAAATTCTGCGATATTCTGTTGAAATGCTTGTCTACAGGCTATTTCAGCGGAAACTGACGACTCCGTAAATCAAGCGAAGACAATTCGCAACAATTCCGTTAAAAGTAGTAAAGAGTACTACTTTAACTACCGTCACTTAACCCGCAATGAACGCAAAACTTCTGACTGGTCTACTGGCAGCCGCTGCTTTTACCGGAGTGTTAGCTGAAGCCACTCCCGCATCCGCTTTTTCATGGAACAATTCTTGGAGCCAATCGCCCATCCTCAGCAAAGCCCAAACCGGATTCGATGACGCTCCCTTTCAGGCTTTTGTTCAGGCAGAGCGGATGGAGAAAGTAAATGTGGGTCAATTCCTGCTTGATCCTTCGAAATTGAAGCTAAAGTCTGATCACGAAGTCAAGGTTCATTTTATCAACGAAGGGGCGGGTTATAGAAACCAGCTTGCCTATGAAGCCACGGGCGCAACTCAAGGCACAGGTCTAGTATTCAACGATGTATCAGATGATGTGTTGAAGTATGGCGATGGCGTTAGCTTGGGAACCATCAAAGCAGGCACCCAGCTTGACTTCTGGCTGAGAGCAGATGGCAAAAATCGGGGCGACAACGCCAATATCTTTGGTACGAACACCGCTTTTAATGCCGACAAACTCCAGCACGTCTTTGCATCCGCCTACAAGAACTACTTGGTCTTGGGGTTTGAAGATCTCTACGGTTCACTAGGCGCTTGGGGAAAAGACGCTGCCACAGGCAAGTGGAACGAAAGCTCCGATCGTGATTTCAATGATGCCGTTGTAGTAGTAGACATCGGTGAGGAGAATATTCACGCCATGACCGCCGTGCCTGAGCCTTCCATCACTCTAGGATTGCTGGGCATGGGTGCAGCGGGTCTGACTCGTCTGCGCCGTCGCCAGAAGGAGGCTGTTAGCTAAAAGAAGGCTGGATAGAGGACGATCGCTGTCCCTATATAAAACTAGAGAGAGCGGATACTATCCGCTCTCTAGCTTTTTAAAGCACTTCTCGACCCAGATAAGGCTGCAAAACTTTAGGGACTTGTATAGTGCCGTTGGACTGTTGATAGTTTTCCAGGATTGCCGCCATGGTGCGACCGATCGCCAGACCAGAGCCGTTCAAGGTGTGAACAAACTGAGTGCCCTTTTTGCCAGTTTCCTTAAAGCGGATATTGCTACGACGTGCCTGAAAATCCATGCAGTTAGAGCAGCTTGAAATTTCTCGATACTTACCCGCCGAGGGCAGCCAGACTTCTAAATCGTAGGTTTTGGTTGCCGCAAAGCCCAAATCGCCTGTGCAAAGAGAAATAACGCGATAGGGAAGTTTCAGAGCTTGCAGAATGCTTTCGGCTTGCTTCAGCAGACTTTCATGCTCTTGCTCAGAGGTGTCTGGGTGAACAAACTTAAACATCTCCACTTTGTTGAACTGGTGCAGCCGGATGAGTCCGCGCGTGTCTCTGCCATAGCTGCCCGCCTCACGCCGAAAGCAGGGCGTATAGGCACAGTAGTGCAGGGGCAACTCCTCAGCCGTGAGAATTTCGTCTCGGTAGAGGCTGTTAATTGCCACTTCAGACGTGGGGATCAGCCAGAGGTCATCTCGATCGCACTTAAAAGCCTCTTCTGCAAACTTGGGCAACTGCCCCGATGCCGTCATTGACTGACTGTTCGCCAGAAAGGGCGGAATCACTTCGGTAAAACCCGCCTGCGTATGCTGCGTCAGCATGAACTGAATCAAGGCTCTCTCTAAAGCCGCGCCAGATCCCATTAGAGCGACAAAGCGACTCTGAGCGATTTTGGTTGCCCGCTCAAAGTTTAGAATTCCCAGCTTCTCGCCAATTTCCCAGTGAGGCAAGATGTTTGGATTTGTGGGAATATACTCATCGCCCCAGCGGTGTAGCTCCACATTCTCGTCTTCGTCTTTGCCGATGGGAGTCGTTTCACCCGGCAGATTGGGCAGAGTCAGCAAGATTGCCTGGATCTGCTCTTTCAAATCTTTTTCGCGCGGCTCTAGCTCTGCCAGCTCTGCCTTGATCTGGTTGCCTTGATCACGCAGCGTTTGAATTTCAGCATCGTCTGGCTTGCCTCCAGACTGCATCTTTTGACCTACGAGCTTGCCGATTTCGTTACTGCGTGCTTGAAGCTGCGATCGCTCCCCTTCCAACTCTCGCTGCTGGCGATCGAGATCAAGGACGGGCTGAATATCGTAACTGCCCGATCGCAAACTGAGGCGAGCTTGAAATTGCTCTGGGTTTTCCCGTAGCTGCTTGAGATCAATCACGGTCGTTCCTTCGGCTCATTACCAAGTAGATCAGCTAGATCAGCATAGCTTTTATGGGGGCGATCGGCGATGGATAAATAGAGTTTTTACGGGTCTGAAAGAGCGGGAGAGATGCGATCGCTCAAGCAAGATTCATCTGAGCATCCAGCCGTTTGAAGTGATTTTGTCGAGTGTTGGTCTGCTCGGTTCTGTTGTAGGCTGTAAGAAGCATCGAAAAATAAGCTTTCAATCTGATATATCTGGCTCTGCGTAAAAGGCTATGGACGATCTCTCACTACCCGCCATCTATCTCAGTATTTTGGTGATTTTGCTGGGAGGCGCAAGCTGGTTCCTGTTTCGGCAGGTTCTCAAAACCCGTCGAACTGAGACGAAGCTAGCTAAGCTGCAAAATAAACTGAGTCAGGGCAAAGGCACGGCTCAGGAATATTATGAGCTGGGCGGAATTTTGTTAGACAAGCGCTTGTATAGTCAGGCGATCGCTCAATTTCAAAAAGCGCTCAAGGCAAAAGACTCTGAAGCAGATGAAAATGCCCCATTTATTTACAATGCTCTGGGGTTTGCCTATGCGGCGCAAGAGCAGTATGACTTGGCAATCAAGCAATATAAAGAGGCTTTAGAGCGTATTCCCGAATATCCAACTGCGCTGAACAACATTGGTTTTGCCTACGAGAAAAAGCAGCTCACGGCTCAGGCGTTGGCATCTTACGAAGCCTCACTTCAACTTGAACCCGGCAATGCAACCGCTCGACGACGGGTTGAATCGCTGCGTAAGCGGCTAGTTCTTTCTCCATAAGTTGACGTCTCCATAAGTTGACGCTTTTTTCGTAAAAATTGCATTTGGGCACAACCGTTACGACGAGATTAAGAATTTCGATCGCCTCTTTAGGAAATGTTACGTTAGATTTACTACGCTACAGGCAAAGCGAGTTTGAATTGGGTGAGTTCTTCGCCTCCACAAGCGCCTCCACAAAAGAACTCACGGCTAAACTCAAATCGCCGCGTACCAGCGTCAGGATTAACGTACCAATTCTGGCGAAACCCATGAAAGTTGTTCAAGTCCGCGATCGCGCTATTTTTTCTCAAACTCCCGCTCGATGGGTTCGGTTTGCTTCATCGTTAGCAACCTCGTTAGCCACTGTGGCAGCGATCGGCTCTGCGTTGACAAGTCCCGTTCTAGCTCAGGAGATGGCTCCCGAAGCTTCCAGCCTGATTTCTCAATCTGCATTTGCTCCATCTTCATCTTCTCAGACTGTTGTCCAAGCGCCGATCGCTCAAGTTCAGCTTACTGAAAGCGGGATGGGATTCTCTTGGCTGCTAATCCCGATCGGCGTATTGGGAGGAGCGGCGATCGCGGTTTCCTGTGCGGGCTTGGTCGTGATCAGCGAACGAGAAGTCGGAATTATCGTCAAAAAAGTCTCATTTTCGGGTGGGCAATTGCCGCCAGGAAGATTGGTGGCGCTCAATGGCGAGGCGGGATATCAGGCAGATACGCTGCCTCCTGGCTGGCACTGGGGCTATTGGCCCTGGCAGTATGGCGTTCGCAAGGAAGCGGTCATAGCCGTGCCTCAAGGCGAAATTGCCCTCATTGTTGCCAACGACGGCGATTCCATTCCCCTAGAGCGAATTTTGGGCAAAGTTGTAGAGTGCGATAACTTCCAAAACGCCCGCGAGTTCTTAACCAACGGCGGCGAAAAAGGTCGGCAGATCGGGTTTCTGACGGCAGGTACCTATCGCATTAACACCGCCTTGTTTAAGATCATTACGGCAGCCAATGCCAGCAGTCACGATATGCAGCCAGAGAATCTGGCGGTCTACGCGCTCCAGTCCGATAAGGTGGGTGTCGTCACGACTCTAGCGGGTGCGCCGATCGACTCCGGTGAAATTGCCGGACATCGGATTGCCAACCACGACAACTTTCAGAGCGGACAGAAATTCATTGAGCAGGGCGGACAGCGCGGCTTACAGCAGCAAATCTTGCTCTCTGGCTCCTGGAACCTCAACCCCTGGTTTGTCCGCGTCGAGCAAGTGCCGATGACCGAAATTCCGATCGGCTACGTGGGAGTTGTCGTATCCTTCGTGGGCGATTCCGAAGACGACGTGAGCGGAGCCGCTTTTACCCACGGAAACTTGGTAAAAGTGGGCAACAAGGGCGTCTGGGTAGAGCCTCTTTATCCCGGCAAACACCCGATCAACACCCGCGTCATGAAAGTGGAGCTGGTGCCGACGATCAACATTGTGCTGAACTGGTCGAGCCGCACTGAGCGTCACAAGTACGATGCTAACCTAGAGGCATTGAGAGTGCGATCGAATGACGGCTTTGCCTTCGATCTAGAAGTCTCGCAAATCATCCACGTCGGCGCACTTGATGCCCCCAAGGTGATTTCTCGCGTCGGCTCCATGCAAAACCTCGTGGACAACGTCCTGGAACCCAGCGTTGGCAACTACTTCCGCAACTCGGCACAGGACTACACCGTGCTAGATTTTCTCAACGCCCGCAGCGAACGCCAAACCGAAGCCGCAGACTACATCAAAACCGCCCTGCGCAGCTATGACGTACAGGCGATCGACACCCTGATAGGCGACATTCAGCCCCCTGCCGAGCTGATGCAAACCCAAATCGATCGCAAGATGGCAGAAGAGCAGCGCAAAACCTTTGAAGTGCAGCAGATGGCGCAAGCCCAACGGCAGATGCTCGTCCGCGAAACCTCCCTTGCCGACATCCAGCAAGAGCTAGTCAAATCCGAGCAAAGCGTCACCATCGCCGAACTGAAATCTAACGCCCAAATCAAGCACGCCACAGGCGAAGCCGAATCTATCCGCCTCAAGGCGCTCGGCGAAGCCTCGGCAATCCGTGAGACCGGGAACGCCAAAGCCGAAACCTACCGCGCCGGAGTCGAGGCACTCGGCGAACACAACTATACCGCCATGCAGGTGATGCAGATTATCGGCGATCGCCAGGTACGCCTCATCCCCGATGTCATGGTCGGCGGAGCCAACGGCAGCGGCGGCGGACTCGTAGACGGC
>CASBQM010000184.1 GCA_949127645.1 Synechococcales cyanobacterium PMM_0036 | reverse complement strand
GAGGAGAGCCTTTGGTGTTGGCGGCTGAAGCCAGCCAGCGAGGTTTGGCGGGTCAGGCACTCCAAAATATCGTGCGTCGTCTAGAGGGGGAGACAGTACCTTTCTTAGACCTAACGCCTCCTGCCGACGACTTCTTAGCACGGCTCCGTCGGCTCTTTCGACCTACCGAGTAGTCTCACCAAAGTTCCTCACGTAGATTCCACGACTCATTGCCTGTCCACGCTTTCAGATGTCCACCCATGTTACAAGAACTCCTCGATCGCATCTTTTCACGCGGCACGGCTAAGAAGACTAGTCGTGAGACCGTCAAACGTCGTCTGCAAATCCTTCTAGCGCACGATCGCGCCGATCTTTCCCCCGCAGTCATGGAAAAAATGCGCCAGGAAATTATGGAAGTCGTATCGCGCTATGTAGAAATTGACCCAGAGCATTCGGAGTTTTTGCTAGAAAGCGACCAGCGCACCACCATCTTGACCGCAAACCTGCCGATTCGAGGAGTCAAAGAAGTGCCTGATGCTCCTAATGCAGCCCCTTCAACAGAAGTCAACAAAGCCTCAGAGACAAATAACTCTGCGCCATCGCTAGAACCATCAGTCGATCCCGACGTTCTGGATCTCTCGTTGCTGGATGCGATCGATGCGGCGATCGATCCCAAAACGCTTTCCAGCCCTGCCAATGAAGGCAAACAAATCTAGCGCTGTTTCGGTTCTAAAGTCCAAAATCTAAAATCCAAAAGGGCTTGCCTTAACGAAATCTTGGCAGCCTGTTAATGACCAGTTGGTAGAGTTTTCTCAACTACTGGGCGTTACCAACATCATGAACTGGCAAACTTCTTCACCTTTATTGTTAAAAGAATTCAAACGACGTGACCTGCTTCGGGGAGCAGGCGTTTTGGCAGGCTTAGCGCTCACGAGTCAATTTCCACAGCGCGTTGTAGCTCAGCCCAAGTTTTCCAACTATCCCTTCACCCTGGGAATTGCCTCCGGCGATCCGATTCCAGACGGCGTAGTGCTATGGACGAGACTTGCGCCTGATCCGCTCAACGGTGGCGGCGTGGCTGATCCTAGAGTGGTGGTGAGATGGCAGATTGCAGCCGATGAAAATATGCGGCGGATCGTCAAGTCTGGAACCGAAGTGGCGATCGCAGAATTGGCTCACTCCGTTCATGTAGACGTACGGGGATTGAAGCCCGATCGCCCCTACTGGTATCAGTTTAAGGCGGGTGGAGAAGTGAGCGCGATCGGTCGTACTCGGACTGCACCTGTGCGAAACCAGACGTTAAATCACTTGCGCTTTGGGTTAGTCAACTGTCAGGACTGGCAAAATGGATACTACACCGCCTACAAGCATTTAGCAGACGAAGAGCTAGATGTCGTCCTGCACGTAGGCGACTACATCTATGAGTATGGTCCATTACCCGGTGGCCCTCGTCAGCACAATAGCCCTGAGATCAAGACTCTGGCAGACTACCGCAACCGCTATGCACTCTACAAAGGAGATGCCAATCTTCAGGCGGCTCATGCAGCGTTTCCCTGGATTATGACCTGGGATGACCACGAAGTTGAAAACAACTACGCTGACGAGATCTCTGAGGACAGCGACCCCACGGCAGAATTTTTGCTCCGTAGAGCCGCTGCATACCAGTCATACTACGAGCATATGCCTCTACGACGCTTCTCCTTCCCCAACGGTGCCGATATGCGGCTCTATCGTCGGTTGACCTATGGCGATCTGGTGCAGTTCAACGTGTTGGATACGCGTCAATACCGCACCGATCAGCCCTGCGGCGACGGCTTAAAGCCCTTGTGTGAAGCAGCTCTTGACCCCAATGCTACCCTAACCGGAGCCGCACAAGAGCGCTGGCTGTTTGAAGGATTGCAGCGATCGTCTGCTCAGTGGAATGTCTTGGCGCAGCAGGTGATGTTCTCACAGTTTGACTTTGATGCGCGTCCAGAAGTTCAGGCGTTTAACGTTGACCAGTGGGATGGCTACGTCGCGGCTCGAAATCGTATTCTGGCGTTCCTGGAGCAGCAGCAGCCCTCGAATCCGATCGTTCTTGCAGGTGATATTCACTCAAGCTGGGTGCATGACATCAAGCGAGACTTCAACAATCCCAAATCAAAAACGTTAGGCACTGAGTTTGTGGCAACTTCCATCACCTCAGACTTTCCCACAGCCTTCATTCAGCCTGTCACTTTAGCGCTGTCTAACAATCCCCACACGAAGTATTTTAACGGTGCGCAGCGGGGTTATGTCCGGTGTGATTTGACGCGCGATCGCTGGCAAAGCGATTACCGCGTAGTGTCCACTATCACTGAAACTGAGGCGACAATTAGCACCGTTGCCTCGTTTGTCGTAGAGGATGGAAAACCCGGCGCTCAGCGGGCTTAGGATTCGGCACTTCCTGCTTTTGGGGTAAATAATTGCGCGGCAGAGCCGCGCAATTATTTACCCCAAAAGCCTACTGATCGCTATCGTCAATCACCGCCGCCCGATCGAGCAATAGCAGATCTCGCAATCCATTGGTATCCAGCTCGGCTAGCCAGTTTTCGCCTGCGCCAACCACCTGTTCCGAGAGGGCTTTTTTGCTTTCGATTAGCTCGTGGATGCGCTCTTCCAGCGTGCCCGTGCAGACAAACTTGTGAACCTGCACGTTGCGGGTTTGCCCGATACGAAAGACGCGATCGGTTGCCTGATTTTCTACTGCCGGATTCCACCAGCGATCGAAGTGAAATACATGATTCGCACGGGTCAGGTTCAGTCCCACGCCACCCGCCTTTAGGGACAAGATGAAAATTCTTGCGCCCTGCGGATCATTTTGGAAGCGATCGATCATCTCCTCTCGCTGCTTTTTGGAAGAGCCGCCGTAGAGAAACAGCACCTCGCGGTCGAATTTTTTCGCCAGGTAGGGCTGAAGCAGCTTTCCCCACTCGGCAAACTGGGTGAAGATGAGGGAACGATCGCCCGCCATCAAGATTTCCTCTAGCATTTCCTCTAGACGCTGCAATTTTCCAGAATGAGTAGCAAATTGTTCACCAAATTGGGTTTCGACCGTAGAATCCTCTGTTTTGAACAGCACCGGATGGTTGCAGACTTGCTTCAACCGGGTCAGCAATGCCAAAATCATGCCGCGCCGCTGAATGCCCTCCGCCGACTCGATCGCCTCTAACGACTGATCCACTAGCTTTTGATAGAGGGCGGCTTGCTCTGCCGTCAAGCCGCAAAAGACCGTCATTTCCTGCTTTTCGGGCAGGTCTTGAATAATGGAGCGATCGGTTTTTAATCGACGCAAGATAAACGGCTGAGCTAGCGCCCGCAGCGTTTTCAGAGAGGCCGTATCGCCATAGCGTTCGATCGGCACGGCAAAGCGGCGCTGAAAGAAGTTCTTGGGACCCAAGTAGCCCGGATTCAAAAAGTCCATAATTGACCAAAGTTCCGAGAGGCGATTCTCAACCGGAGTTCCGGTTAGGGCAATGCGGAACTGCGTGTCAATTTGTCGCGCCGCCTGAGACTGCTTGGCATCAGAGTTTTTGACGTTTTGCGCCTCGTCTAGGACAATCCCTTGCCAGGTGAGGCTCTGCAAGTCCTTTAAGTCGCGGTGAAGTAGGGAGTAGCTGGTGATGACCAAGTGCTGATCTTTGACGACTTTGGTAAAGGCTTTGCCCTGCGATCGCCGATCCCCATGATGCACTATCACCTTAAGGCTGGGTGCAAATCGCCGGATTTCCCGTTCCCAGTTGCCCAAGACCGAAGTAGGACAAACCAGCAGCGTGGGTTTCTCCAGCACGTCCTGCCCAAGGGCTTTCAGCGGATACGCCACTATGGATGGCTCAGCCCGGCGGCCAAGGCAAAGTGGGAACGCAT
>CASBQM010000183.1 GCA_949127645.1 Synechococcales cyanobacterium PMM_0036 | reverse complement strand
GTGGGTATTGTGATCAATGATCTAGAAGATCAGCGTGGGATGGATCAGCTTTTACAGCAGGCTCATCTGGCGCTACATCAAGCAAAGCAGCGAGGGCGCAGTCAATATCAATTTTATCTGCCTGAGATGAATGTTCGATTGCAGGAGCATTTGACATTAGAAAATGCGTTGCATGGGGCGCTAGAGCGCAATGAAATGATGGTTTTTTATCAGCCTTTAATGGATTTAGACAGCGGGCAGGTGACGGCAATGGAGGCTCTGGTACGTTGGCAGCACCCGACTCTAGGGCTAGTTTCTCCAGCCGCTTTCATTCCCATTGCCGAAGCCAATGGATTGATTGTGCCCATCGGTGAATGGGTTTTGCGAACGGCTTGCGCCCAGAATCGAACCTGGCAGCTTGCCGGATTTTCTCCTATTCGCATATCGGTGAATCTATCGGCTCGCCAGTTTGAGCAGCCTAATTTGGTCAAGATTGTCAGCCAGATTTTGGAGGAAACAGGGCTAGATGTCTCCTACCTGGAGTTGGAAGTGACCGAAAGCTTCTTGATAGTCGATATGCAGCGATCGGTTAAAACTTTAGAGCAGTTGAGGGCGCTAGGGATTTGTCTGGCGCTAGATGACTTCGGCACAGGCTATTCTTCGCTAAACTACCTGAAGCGCTTTCCAGTCAATATGCTAAAGATCGATCGCTCTTTTGTGCAGGATGTCACCTCTAATTCTGATAGCGCGGCTGTGACAAACGCCATCATTGCTCTGGCGAAAAGTCTGCGGCTCAGCATTACGGCTGAAGGGATAGAAACTCAAGAACAGCTTGATTATTTGCATCAGCGAGGCTGTGACGAAGGGCAGGGTTATTACTTCAGTCGTCCTGTTCCTGCGGAGGCGATTGTTCATCTGTTGCAAGAGGGTACGGCACTGGAGAACAATCTTTATCACGGGAAAACAGCATCACAAGATCAGCTTCTACCCGTTCTCAGCAAGAATTAGATGACTTGATGCACAAAGCTAAGGGTTGCCCAAGCGTTGACATCGATCGCGTACATATCCGCCGGAACTTCGATTTTGGGTGGCAGAGCCGTCACCAGCGGCGCACTGACCTGATGCAAATCTTGCAGTAGAGCCTGCACAACCTCCAAGGGATTGGTCAACAGCACAACCCGCTGCAGATCTGTTTTGGGGCGCGCGGTTGCTAAGGTTTGGTAGGTCTGCGTGAGGGGGGCACTGCTAAACACAACGTGGGTCTCTGCCAACCCAGCCGTCTGCATTTTCCAGCCCGGTTCTGAGGGGGGAATAGTCACCGTTTCACCTGGAGCCAGGATAGTTTGTTCTAGAATGGTTTGTTCTAAAACTGCTTGTTCCAGGATACCTGCCTCACCAGGGCAAAAAGCGATCGCATTTCCTGCCGCATCCAATCCCAGCAGCACAAAATAGACCGGGCGATCGCCATAGTTAGTCAAGCGATATTGGATCTGACTGCCAACTGATAGCGTTAGTTCCGCGTCGCGCACTGCCAGATCACTGCCTGCCAGGTCGCTTTCGGGAGCAGTCCAGAGCGATCGTACTGTTTCCTGATGCATTAGGACTTGCGGTCTGAGGGGCTGGGTTTTTGAAGCTGGCGATCGGGATGACCCTGCTTTCAGACCGACCCGTTCTAGCATCGCCTGTACACCCAGCCGGGATGAACCTCGATTCTCAGTTAGGCGCAGCAGTTTAGTCGCCAACAGAGTTTTCAGCTCTGGCGTAACGCGATTGACCGCTGTTTTTATGGCTTCATCGTCCTGAGTTAGCGTATTGGCAATAGCATCTCGACCCGGATGAAACAAACCATAGCCACTTTGAAAGACTGTACTCGGCGGATCAAGAGATGCCGTCAGCAGACGGGCAGACTGATTTTTTCCAAATAGAAAATCGGCGGGCTGTTCTCCGGCAATCACCGAAGACACTCTAGGGACGGCAGAAAAAGCGCTGGTAGCATCGACTCGCTCAATTCGCTTTAGGCTAGCCTCGATCGCCACAGTTAGACCCACGTTACGCGGCAAGATCCGCACCTGTTCCTGTACCCATTGTCCTACTAAGGGGCGATCGGTTTCTGAGACGAGGCGGGTTTTGAACATTAGCCCTTCCCGCGATCGAATTTGAAGCAGGGCAGGGTTTTGAGTGAGCAGAGCGTCGCTAATTGCCAGCACCGATGCGCCATAGTTTTCTAGAACCCCTGCGGGCAACCCGGCAAGCCAGACCTGAATACCCTCTTCGTCTACGGCATGAATCACGCCATCAGCGTTCGAGCTGGCAAGATCCTGCGTGACACCGGATGACAGCCAAGATTTGAGTTTCTGGTTAAAGCCAATCGGGCTAGAGATAAAGTAAAGCGTTGTTGCTGGAGTTGCCCACCATAGCTGTTGGGTAAGGGCATAGGTAAATAGTCCTGCGCTAAAGCCATTCCACTGGGCTTCGGTAGCAATTGGGTTAGCATGAGCAGCAGATAGCAAAAGTCCGGGAAGCCTCCCCGATCGCCACTGCGCCTGAATCTGTGCTTTAGAAACGCCCGTTTTGCGGCTAAGCTGATCTTGAAGTATTTCTTCTGCTTCATCCAGCCGACCGCTAGGCGTGCTGGGGCGCGATCGAATCCGCAGGTTTCCCTGTAGCGTTCTGCCCAAGGATGTGTGACTATTATCGAGAATGGTGGTGACTTGATCGGTGGAGAGCGATCGCAGCAGCCACCCTAGCGTTTCTTCTGACAGGTCGTGGATCACGGGATTTTCGGGTGTGGGCAACCAGCCGTCCACAGGCACAAAGCTGTTGTACTCAGTGCCCGTAGAACTATTCTGCTCAGCTTGTTCAGCCTGCTCAGCTTGTTCAGCCTGCTCAGCCTGCTTAAATAGACCTTCCAGCCTTATACGGCTTCCCAATCCGCTGAAGTGAAACACAACAATATCGTCGGGACGGGCTTGCTGAATCAGGTGAGTTTGAAACGCGTCTAGGATTGCTTGACGCGTTGCCTGTTGATCAGTCAGCGTCAAAATATCGCTAGGTTGAAAGCCGAATCGATGGATGAGCAGCTCTTGCTGAAGGGAAACGTCGGTCACGGAGCCATTGAGAGCGCTGCCTTTGGGAACGGCATAATCACAAACCTGCTCAGCATATTGATTAATGCCAATCAGCAACGCCAACTTGCGGCTTGTGGGTTGGGCGATCGCTTGCTGATAGCGATCTGCCCATAGGGATAGGCTTTCACTGAATCCCAAGGCAGCCAGGACTAGCCCCATTTGCTGAATAAAAGTTCGTCGCGTTAGTCCCATGATTCTATTTCAGCATCATTTTCTATCTGACCCTACAAAAAGCTTGCCTTTTGAGGATTTACGTTAAGCTGAGCAATAATAAAATCCATGTATAGCTTGCCTAAAAACCCGTGATCACTCTTCGCCCCTCCTCCGATCGCCAAACGCTTTTGAACCTCGCCGATCGTTTTCCCGAAATGGATGTCATGGCTATCGAGACCTGCATTGCATTTTTGAATGCGACAGCAGATGTCTATGAAGCGCTCAGCGTTCACTTTGCGCGATATGGACTATCCATGGGCAAATTCACACTGCTGATGCAATTATTTCACAGGGATCAAGTTTCTGACGAACAGTCTGGGCTAACTCCCTCAGAATGTGCCGATCGCGCGGGAGTCACGAGAGCCACCGTTACTGGATTACTTGATGGATTAGAGCGCGATGGCTGGCTGAAGCGCAAGCCCATTCCAGGCGATCGACGGATGTTGCGAGTAGAGCTAACCAAGGCTGGACGGGAGCGCCTCACCGAAATGCTGCCCGACCACTTTGGGCGCACCAAAGGACTAATGGAAAATCTCACTTGCGCTGAAAAACAAACGCTAATCTGCCTACTCAAAAAAGTGCAGACGGGCACACCCGCCTTACTAGAGCCTTAACTTTGAATAGGTAATGAGAACAGGTAATGGTTTGAGAGAGGTACAGAGCGCACCTCTCAATTGGCGCTCTGAAAACAAGTATTAGCGCTCTGAAGATGCCCCAGATCTTTGCTTCGTCTCGTAAAACCGCAGGGCAACATTTCCCAAGCCGTACAGCAACGCCGCATCGCTCGTAATGCCAACCGCCATACCAATTCCAGGCAACAGCTCCACAAAGCTTAACCCCGCCTTGAGAACGCCCGAACCTCCTGCCGATACTCCCCAAAGCGTCAGCATTTCTCCACGACGAGTTGGGTCATGAAGCGAGAACCCATAGATCGCCGCAATTCGGTAAACCATCTCTGCCTGGAGAGCCGCGATCGCCCCCACGTCAACTGCAGCCAATAAGAACGCCAGCGGCGGCGCAAAATTAGTCACCAACCCCACTCCCGCAGCCTTCCAAGCCGCTTCTGCAATAACGCGCTGAGCTAGCTGTTCAGCCGTCTCTAGC
>CASBQM010000182.1 GCA_949127645.1 Synechococcales cyanobacterium PMM_0036 | reverse complement strand
TCGCTGTCGCCATTGCCAAAGGACGAAGCCAGAAACCAGATTGGATTTTAGATTTTGGATTTTAGATTTTGGATTTTGGGACATTTAAAAAACTTGGGACAGACTCTTGATCTATCCCAAGTTAATTTACCTTAATTTAAGTCCAGGACTAACCGACTAACACTAACTATGGGCGAGGCTGAGCTTGCGGAGTTTGCTGAGTGCGAGGAGTTTGTTGAGTACGGGGAGTTTGCTGAGTACGGGGGGCTGGCGCTGCGCCCTGTGGAGTCTGCTGACCTCCAGCCGCTTGACCAAAGTTGGGATTTGCCTGCTGGAAAGTTCGCGTAAATTGAATGCTGGCATCGGTGGGATCAAGCTGAATCTGAGTCAGGTCTTGATTGGTGCTAGATTGCAGGGTTGCAATAAAGCCTTCAAGGTTAATCACCTGAACTTTCATCTTTGCCGCGAGGTCAGGCTGCACCTGCTTCAGGCGATCGATTACGGCTTGCAGCTCCGCCCGATCAAAGTACATGGGTACGATTTGGCGATCGCCCTGCTGAATCGTCAGATAGGCTCCATCTGGCTCCGAAGAACGGGCTGCAAACAGCGGCACGCCCTGAAAATCCTGAGCTTGCTGACCCGATTGCTGCAAAACTGCCTTAGCTGCCTCGACTTCCTGCTCAACGGGAATATAGACAAACTGTACCTGATCTTTTTTCTCCTGAGAAAGCTGATAGACTTTTGCTAGAGAAATAGGCACCACCTGCGCTCCCTGCGCTACCTGAGGATTGCTTTCCTTCAGTCCATTTAAGAAAGTTTGTGCCGCCTGTCCATCCATAAAAATCCCGGCTACGGGCGTTTTGTCTGTGCCCTGGCTGGGGGTTGCTAGCAAGATACCGCCCTCGCTGTTCATCAGCGCAAATACGGGCACCGTTTGTAGACTGGTCATCACCTGCTCCTGGGTCAGCGCTAGAGCGCGGGTAGAACCCATGAAGAACGAGCTAGCCAAAACGCTGCCCACCAAACCGATCGTGGTACCAAACCGAATGAGTGAGTTCATAATTGCTCCTAGTAACGACACTGGTAACTGGTAACTGGCATCCGATATCTGACAATTGGCTTCCAATAATCTTTTCTACCTGCTAACTGCAACGCATCTGCCAGAACGTTGCTCTGAATGCTGTTCATATCTCGCGCCCAGCGGCAAAATTTAATCAGCCTCTCTCACCCCCAACCCTCTCCAGCTCTGGGAGAGGGGCTTTAACTCAATACACTTTCTGAACTTCCCTTCCCCATATGGGGAGAAGGGGTTGGAGGATGAGGGGGCAAAAATCTGTCAGTTAACTAGGCTAACCGAGATAGCATCAAACTTTACCAAAAATTTGACGAAAATTCAAAACTCGTAGGTCAGATCCACTAGAATTCGTACCTCGATCGGCACTTCGATTACCAGACCTCACCCTAGGTGCAATAGTTCCGTGAATAGCCCAGAAGATGATTGAATAGTTTTATATGCAGTAAAGGGAGACACAGAGATGGCTGTACTAGCCTATTTTGCAATGATTGGCGGAGCATTTGGCGTAGCAATGGTGCTATTTTTTGGGCTACGCGCAGTGAAATTGATCTAGTGAAATTGATCTGGCGATGAGTTTTTTGCAGGGTGTGCGCACTCTGCAAAAAAGTTAAACATAAAAATTAGCCCCATGAATTCGCTACCCCAAAGCCTCAACCTCTACCTCATTGGTCTAATGGGATCGGGGAAGACCACGATCGGCAAAGCCTTGTCTGAAAAGCTGAGCTATCGCTTTTTCGACACCGATGCCGTGATCGAGCAGGCGGCTCAGCAGTCGATCGCCCAGATTTTTGCAACATCCGGCGAGGCAACCTTTCGGCAGCTAGAAACTCAGGTGCTAGCTGAGCTATCGGCATATCGTCGGTTGGCGATCGCTACAGGCGGAGGCATTGTCCTCGATCGCCAAAACTGGAGCTACCTCAAGCATGGGCTAATCGTTTGGCTAGATGCTCCTGTGGAGGATATTTGCGATCGGCTTCAGGGCGACACCTCCCGCCCTCTCCTCCAAGGTGCCGACCCGCAAGAAAAGCTCAGCGCTCTGCTAAAAGAACGTCGCCATCTCTATGCCCAAGCCGATCTGCGAGTATCCCTGAGCGCTGGCGAAACCCCGGAAGATATCGCTCTTCGTATTTTGGCAGAGGTGCCGAAAGTTCTGAAGGCTGAGGGAGAGCGATCGGGCTGAATTCTAGCAAAAAGGTAGCTAGGAACACTCTTCGATAACCGAGGCTGTTACACTTCACTAGGTTGAAATTTCAGCTTGAAACCCTAGCCCAAAATTCGATCGCCTTCCTCTAAGCACCAAGCCATCATGTTCACTACCGATAGCGAATACATCCGCAAAGCCGAAGCTACCAGAGTCCGGGTACTGAGTGAAGCCCTGCCCTACATCCAGCAATTTGCCGGACGGACGATCGTCGTTAAGTACGGCGGCGCGGCGATGAAAGACAGCAATCTCAAAGAAACGGTGATGCGCGACATTGTGTTTCTGTCCTGCGTGGGGCTAAGACCGATCGTCGTCCATGGCGGTGGACCAGAAATCAATTCCTGGCTGGCTAAATTGGGGATTGAACCCCAGTTCAAGAATGGGCTGAGGGTGACGGATGCTGCCACCATGGATGTGGTAGAAATGGTGCTGGTGGGAAGGGTCAACAAAGAAATTGTGTCGCTGATTAACCAAGCGGGCGGCAGGGCAGTCGGGCTGTGCGGCAAAGACGGTAACTTGATTCAAGCCCGCCCTCAAGGCGATGAAGGCATTGGCTTTGTTGGAGAAGTCAGCAGTATTGATGTTAAGGTGCTGCGATCGCTCCTCGCCGACGGCTATATTCCTGTCGTGTCTAGCGTTGCCGCCGATGAGACGGGGCAGGCTTATAACATTAACGCCGATACTGTAGCGGGTGAACTCGCTGCCGCCCTAGAAGCCGAAAAGATGGTTCTCATGACCGTTACGGCAGGAATTTTGCGAGACTATAAAGATCCCAGCACCCTAATCGCCAAAGTCGATATCCAGGAGGCGCGGCAGCTCATCGAGACAGGCATAGTCAGCGGTGGCATGATTCCCAAAGTCAATTGCTGTGTACGATCGCTGGCACAAGGCGTGAAGGCGGCACACATCATTGACGGTCGGATTCCCCATGCTCTCCTCCTAGAAACCTTTACCGATGCTGGGATTGGCTCCATGATTGTGGCATCAGAATATCGATCGTAAGCACCTTGTAGTTCTCGACCCGTGACTCCCAATAACCTAGACTCCGAAAATATAAGCCTTGCCAAAAGCCAGTATGAAGCCGGAAAAGCAGCCTTCGAGCGAGGTCTCTATCGCCAGTCGGTAGAGCGCTTCCAAGAGGCAACAAAGCTGATCAGCCGAACCACGGCTCTGGGGGGCGAAATCCAGATGTGGCTGGTGACGGCATATCAGGCTTCAGGGCAAGACGAGGAAGCGATTGCCCTCTGTGAGGCTTTGGGCAAGCATCCTGACCTGAAGACACGCCAGCAAAGCCGCAATGTGCTTTACATCCTCAAAGCCCCTAAGCTAGAAACTCGCCCAGAATGGTTGACTCAAATCCCTGATCTGACGGCGATAGAAGGCTCAACGGATAGCAGCAAAGGTCGTGCAGGTGGCGCTCCTCGCACCCCTACTCGTCCTCGCCCCCAGCGAGAACCTGAGCCGTTAGACTTAAGCAAGGTTAATACTCAAGACAACGGCTTTGTTTGGGTGGCTCTGGGGGCGATCGTCGTTATCCTCGCGGCACTGTTCGTATTTTAGATTGTGGATTTCAGATTTTGGATTTCAGATTGAATCCAAAATCTAAAATAAATGTAAGCTCACTCCTTTTCCGCCTCACTACCATGCCTGACTCTCTGCTCGAAACCATCCTGTCGCTTGCCGCTCCTCGCACTGATTCGGCAGAGGTTTACTATGTCTCTAGTCAGACCACGCCGATCGACTTTGAAAACAATCGGCTGAAGTCTTTGCAAACCAAGGCGCTTCAGGGTGTGGCGCTGCGAGTTATTTGCAAGGGTCGCCTGGGGTTTGCTAGCTCCACCGACCTGACACGCCTAGAAGATCTGGTGGATGCAGCCGTGCAGACGGCAGAAATTGGTAGCCCTGCGGAATTTGAATTTGCTGCCGATTTTCACGGTTCTGATAGCGGCAATGGAGCTGACTACACGCCGCCTACGACCCCAGAACTCGTGGCAGTTGGGGAACGCCTGATTCAACAGGTGCATGAGTATAATGCCGATGTCCTAGTCGAGGCAGGATTCCAAGTGCGATCGGGTATCGAAAAAATCGCTACCAATCAAAATGTCTATGCCGAGCGATCGAGCCGCACCGTCAGCGCCAGTCTTTCGGGTAACTTAGTTCGAGGAGAAGATTTCCTTCAGCCCTACAGCTATGATGTGGGGCGCGATCGCACGCCAGACTTCGATCGCATCCTGCAAGATTTACTGCAAAAGTATCGCTGGGCAGAGCAGAATGCCACCATCAGCAGCGGCTCTTATCCGGTGCTGTTTACGCCTCAAGCCGTCGCCAGAACCTTTCGCAGCCTGTTTAGCACGGCGCTTTCGGGTCAGGCGGTG
>CASBQM010000181.1 GCA_949127645.1 Synechococcales cyanobacterium PMM_0036 | reverse complement strand
AAGTTTTCGGCGATCGAAGGGATTCAGCTTTTGCGAGACTGTGGAGCCGTGCCCGTGTGGGCGCATCCCTACTTGTTTCGGGGTGGCGAAGTAGAAACGGTTCTGCCAGAGCTGGTTGCCGCCGGATTGCTGGGTCTCGAAGTCTATCACCCCACCCACAAGCCCACCCAAGTACGCGCCCTAGAAGATTTTTGTCAAGAATACGGGCTGCTCATGACGGGCGGCAGCGACTATCACGGCACCAAGGTAGGCGAAAAAGACGATCGCCATACAAACCTCAATCAGCTTCATCTATCCGATCGTTTACTAGCGCCGATTCAAAAGGCGGCATTTGATCTGCGCATCCCGACGCTAGAGAGCTAACCCCTAGCATATAGGTACATACCTTAAGGAGATTGCCATGTCTAGCTTCGTCGCAGCCCCCGCAGTTTTGCCGAACTTGCTCCTGATTTGATGGTAGAAGTCAAATCTCCTCCTGATAGCTTGACAGCGCTCAGAAGCAAGATTGATGAATTTTTGAAGCTAGGTACAAGAGTTGGAATTCTGATCAACCTAGAAAAGTCTTGGATTGAAGTTCGCCGCTCTAGTCAACAGCCTGTGACTTTTCATAATGGCGACCTATTGACGATCCCTGAGCTTCTACCCGGCTGGGAAATAGAGGTCTCAAGCATCTGGGCACCTGAGTTTAATGAGGAATAGAAGTGAAGCCCCAAACCTCGAACAGTCTGCCCGATCGCCTCAATCTAAGTGCATCATCACAGTACTCAGGTTCCATCTCGTCTTAAATAATCAATCACGTCATTCAATCTAAGATTTGTATTCTCAAGAGTATTACTGAGCCGTTTGATAGCTTCGTGATTTGCATCTGTGGGAGCATCGCTCTTAGCGATTTTCTTAGCATCGTTAGCGTGTACCCTTAACCACTCTCTAATAAAGTTTTGTAATAGCTGGTTAGTCTGTTCCTGTAACTTCTCCAAGCGATCGATGTTATTAGATGTCTGATTCTGCTGTTGCGCCGTTTGTAGTAGCAAATCTCGAATCTCTTACATTTGAGCCTCTAGAGCGGTTAAACGTTGCTCGGTCGTCCTAAATTTATTGTGAATGATTTCGAGTAATTGGATTAATTACTATCTCTCAAAAAATAGCAGAGGCGAAAAATTTTCGCCTCTGCCTTAGTCAGATGTACTAATTAGTAAGTTTCTTTGAACAACTAGACCGCTGCAAAGAAAGTCTTAGACTTCACGGGGTCAGGGTTCATAGTGGCATCACCGGGCTTCCAATTTGCAGGGCAGACTTCATCAGGGTGAGTCTGCACGTGCTGAAGGGCTTGCAGAGTGCGCAGGGTTTCTTCAACGCTACGACCAAACGCCAGGTTGTTGATCGTGGCGTGCTGAATCACACCATCTTTATCGATGATGAACAAACCGCGTAGAGCAACGCCAGCTTCCGGATCAAGCACGTTGTAATCACTGCTGATGCTCTTCTTAAGGTCAGCTACGAGAGGATAGGCGAGGTCGCCCACGCCGCCCTGATTGCGATCGGTCTGTGTCCAAGCCAGGTGAGAGAATTCGCTATCTACCGACACACCCAATACTTCAGTGTTGAGTGCCTTAAATTCTTCGTAGCGATCGCTGAATGCCGTGATTTCGGTAGGGCAGACAAAAGTAAAATCTAGCGGGTAGAAGAACAGGACGACATACTTGCCGCGATAATCGGACAGTTTAATTGTCTTAAATTCCTGGTCATACACAGCCGTTGCTGTGAAGTCTGGGGCAGATTGTCCAACCCGGAGACATCCTTCGGTCATAGTTACGCTCCTTAATTTAGCTTGTCTACTTATTTGAAGACCCAAGAACGCTTTTGACGAGCGACTGGAAAGATTCGCTTTGAAAAGCTCTATTCAAAGGTCTAGCGTTCATTTAAGAACTGTAACAGTTATATCATAGTCATAACGATTTTGAGTAGAAAGCCCTGCCAAGCTTAAGCGCCTCCTAACAGAAGGCGCTCAAAATTAATATCCATAGCGATCGGACTAAAACAGGGCAATCTAGCGATCGACCGATCCCATAATGATGTCAATGCTGCCCAAGATAGCGATCAAGTCGGCTACCTTCACGCCTTTGATAATGTGGGGCAAAATTTGCAGGTTGTTGAAATCTGCCGCCCGAATTTTGAATCGCCAGGGAAAAACATTATCATCACCAATAATGTAAATACCTAGCTCGCCCTTGCCGCTCTCCAAGCGCACATAGTGTTCACCCTTGGGGATTTTGAACGTAGGAGCAATCTTTTTGCTGATGAACTGATAGTCAGGACTTTTTGCCCAATCAGACTTAGGTCCTTCAGCAATTCGCTTGGCTTCCAGATTTTCAAAAGATCCGCCCGGAAGACCTTTGAGCGCCTGCCGCAGGATCTTCACAGACTCGCGCATTTCCCGAATCCGCACCACGTAGCGGGCAAAGCAGTCGCCTGCCGTTTCCCACTGCACATCCCAATCGAAATCGTCATAGCACTCGTAGTGATCGACCTTGCGCAAATCCCACTGCACGCCAGAAGCCCGCAGCATAGGCCCTGACAGACCCCAGTTCACGGCTTCTTCGCGGTTGATTGTGCCAATTCCTTCAATCCGGCGACGGAAAATAGGGTTATTGGTAATCAGCTTTTCGTATTCGTCTATCTTGGGCAAAAAGTAGTCACAGAAATCTTCGCACTTATCGACCCAGCCGTAGGGCAAGTCAACTGCCACGCCGCCCACGCGCCAATAGTTGTTGTTGACCATACGGTAGCCCGTTGCCGCTTCCCAAAGATCATAGATCAGCTCACGTTCACGGAAGATGTAGAAGAAGGGAGTTTGTGCGCCCACGTCTGCCAAAAATGGTCCCAGCCACAGCAAATGGTTGGCAATACGGTTCAGCTCCAGCATAATGACGCGAATGTAGCTAGCGCGCTTGGGCACTGCAACATCCGCAAGTTTTTCGACCGCGTTGACCGTGATCGCTTCATTGAACATCCCGGCGGCATAGTCCCAACGGCTGACATAGGGGATGTACATGACGGGAGTGCGGCTCTCGGCAATTTT
>CASBQM010000180.1 GCA_949127645.1 Synechococcales cyanobacterium PMM_0036 | reverse complement strand
CTCCAGCTATCCAGAGCGAATAGTCCTGCCGAAGCTGATTCAGCAAAAAGCCTCGAAAAACCAGTTCTTCTACGCCGCCGACTGCCAATCCCAACAGCAAAGTCAGCAATACCGTAGGCGCTGTGGGGGATGGAGGAACACAGAACTCTAGCCAGCCCCACCATTTTTGCAGCGCAAATACGCCGAGTAGCCCGATCGCCCCTATGCTGAGTCCTAATCCTAGCGATCGGATGACGCTAATCTGTCCGGGTAAACCCAGAGCTGCAAAAGTTTCCCCGGTTAGCGCCGAACTTCCCCCAATCAACAAGGGCGCAATTAGATACAGCGAAGCCAGCAGAGGCAGTTTTTGAGAGAGCGTGATGGGTTGGAAAGGTCGCCATTTCACTGCTACGGCTACGGGGATGGCGATCGGTAGCCAGCATCCTAGCCAGACCGCAAAAAATAGCAGCACTTTCGACAGTGAAGATGCACTACGCCAAAATAGAGCGCTCTGAGTCCAAAAGTTCTGAGGAAAAGGTAGATTCAACACTATGGAATTAGGAATAATACTTTAAAAGCTTAAGGGGGCGTGACATTGCCACGCCCCCTAGCCAGTTCAAATAGATCTGCTCAAGTAGCCTAGAGCGCTAATCTACTGCGCTGAGCAAGTTCTTCGCATCCATACCGATCACTGGAGAGGCAATTACAGAGCGCTTGAACTGATCGAGCGGTTGCTCTGCCAGGACGGGTAGCATCTGACGCACTTGCGCTGCAACTTCAACTGTCTTGGCATCATAGGTTTGGGTTGCCAGCTTGGGATAGACCCCGATACCAATGATGGGAATCAGCAGACAGAGGGCAATAAACGCCTCCCGTGGCTTAGCATCTGTCAGCGTCACATGAGACATCAGGTCAGCATTTTCTTCGCCGTAGAAGACGGTACGCAGCATTGAAAGCAGGTAGATGGAGGAGAGAATCACGCCTACCGCCGCTAGGGAGACGATCGCCACCTTAAAAGTTGTGCTGTAGGCATCGCTAGTTGCAAAGCCCAAGAACACCGAGATTTCGCTCACGAAACCGCTCATGCCGGGTAGCGCTAGAGAAGCCATCGAACCTGCGGTAAACAGCGCAAATACGGTCGGCATCTGTTTTGCCATGCCGCCCATCTCATCCATCATCAGGGTGTGAGTGCGATCGTATGCCACGCCTGCCAGGAAGAACAGTGTTGCCGCAATTAGACCATGGGAAACCATTTGCAAGACCGCACCGCTCAAGCCCAGTTCTGTGAAGGCAGAGATGCCGATCAGCACAAAACCCATGTGGGCGATCGAAGAATAAGCCAGTCTGCGCTTCAGATTTGTTTGGGCAAATGCCGTCAGAGAGGCATAGACGACGCTAACTGCGCCCAAAACCGCCAGAACTGGGGCAAAGTAAACATGGGCATTAGACAGCATCTCAATGTTGATGCGAATCAGCGCGTAGCCTCCCATTTTCAGCAGCACGCCCGCCAGAATCATTGATACAGGTGCGGGAGCTTCACTATGGGCATCGGGTAGCCAAGTGTGGAACGGAAAGATCGGCAGCTTTACACCAAAGGCAATCAAGAAAGCGGCGTACATTAGCAGCTCAAAGGAAAGGGAGTAATCTTTCATCCCCAATTCCTGCATATTAAATGTGACGGTATCGCCGTAGAACGCCATTGCCAAAGCCGCCACTAGGATAAAGACTGAGGCGATCGCTGTATACAAAATAAACTTAGTTGCCGCATATTGCCGGCGCTGTCCGCCCCAAGTCGCAATCAGCAGATAGACCGGAACCAGCTCTAGCTCCCACATAATGAAAAACAGCAGAATGTCTTGCGCCAGAAAGACTCCAATCTGAGCGCTATACATACTCAGCATCAGGAAATAGAACAGGCGAGGTCTGTAGGTAATTTTCCAGGATGCCAAGATCGCCAGCGTCGTCACCAGCCCTGACAGAACCACGAGCGGCATTGAGAGACCATCAACCGCCAGAGACCAGTTCAACCCAATTTGTGGAACCCAGGCATAGTTCTCAACGAGTTGGAAGTCAGCATCGCCCAGAGTATAGTGCTTCCAGAAGGTGTAAATAATGAGGGCGAACTCTGTCAAACCTACTCCCAGCGCATAGGAGCGAACCGTCTTTCCATACTTGTCTGGCAAAATCGGAATCGCAAAAGATGCCAGAAGTGGAAAGAGGACAAGAACTGTAAGCCAAGGAAACTGTGTAGTCATAATGGGAGCCTACCCAATAAAGTTCGATTGATGTAGAAGAGGGGCACCTACCTTGAAGAGGAGGCTAGATGCTGGACGCTCTCGTACTTGGTTGAAACAAGATGCGAGCAACGGTATCGCTGAACCTGTTAATCGGGCAGTAGTCTAAGGGCAATAAGTCCTGAGGCTCGAAATCCTGAGACCAGGCGTGACCTTTGCACCTATTCCACAAGACGGTCAGTTAAGGACAAGTCAAGACACTGCTTGAATTCAATAGCTGATGTGTCAGTAGGAAAATGTACTTATCTACTTCTGCTCTACAAGCATACCCTCAATGTTAAGTTAAATAAACTTACATTGAGGATATGTGTTGTTTTTGAGTCAAAATTTCATGACATGAAATGCGGCTGATCTCCAATCTGCCTATGTCTTGGGCGTTCCGATAATTCATTTAAACTACGATCGCTGTAATTTTCGTCACAAAAGTGGTTGCAAGTTTGAAATGTTTGCGATCGACCTTCGCAAAACTTCGTTATAATACCGACCCTCCTAGCCTACGCGTGTGGCAAACAATTTTCCGGACACATTTCGCAATACTCTTAGGGGCTTACCAACGAGCCGATGCGGATAAATCGGTGCGGATAAATCGGTGCAAATAAACCTGTGCAAAACATCCAAACGTTGGGCATCTTAAGCGCAGTGCTTTGCAATGAATCAGGGATGCATCTGCCTTTTCCTAAAAATCAGCCTGTAGATTGGCGTACCGTTCGCCAGCGCTTCAAAGAAATCTGGGGCTATGAGGATTTTCGATCGCCTCAAGGGGAGATTATCCAAACTCTGTTGAGCCATCAAGATGCCCTTGTAATCATGCCTACGGGCGGCGGAAAGTCCATTTGCTTCCAGCTTCCAGCTTTGTTGAGTCAGGGACTTACCCTTGTTGTTTCGCCCCTGGTCGCCCTCATGGAGAATCAGGTGCAGGAGCTAAAGCAGCGCCGTTTGTCAGCCGCCCTGCTACACAGCGAATTGTCTAGCCGCGATCGCAAGCAAACCCTCTGGGCGATCGAGCATCAAAAGCTGCGCTTGCTGTACCTCTCGCCAGAGACGCTGCTGAGCGCGCCCGTTTGGGAGCGGCTAGTTCGTCCAGAAGTGCAGATTAATGGGCTGATTCTCGACGAAGCCCATTGTCTTTCCCAATGGGGTGACACATTCCGTCCGGCATATCGACGGTTAGGGGCAGTGCGATCGGCGCTACTGCAAGCCAAGCCTGGAAGCAAAATAGCGATCGCTGCCTTTACCGCCACCGCCGATCCTCAGGCTCAGCACACTATTCAACAAGTTTTGCAGCTTCAAGAGCCGCAAATTTTTCTGCAAAGTCCTTACCGAGCCAATCTAGATCTCTCCGTACAGATAGCCTGGACTCCTAGAGATCGGCGGCAAAAGCTTTTACGGTTCATTCAATTGGGCGATCGCCAGTCGGGGCTAGTCTATGTCCGCACCCGCCGTGACGGCGAAGAGCTTGCCGTCTGGCTAAGACAGCGAGGATTTCAGACGGCAGCCTACCATGCCGGACTCAGCCCAGGAGAGCGTCGCCAGATGGAAGCCGCCTGGATTGCTGGAACACTGCAATTTGTGGTTTGCACGAGCGCCTTTGGGATGGGGATTGACAAGAGTAATGTTAGGTGGGTCGTGCATTTTCATGCGCCGCTGCTACTGTCAGAATATGTGCAGGAGGTGGGCAGAGGTGGACGAGACGGTAAGCGATCGCAAGCCCTTACCCTGATCAGCGAACCGACAGGATGGCTCGACTCCGCCGACAAACAGCGCCAGCAGTTCTTCCAAAATCAGATGCACAAGCAGCAGCAGGTCGCCCAAAAACTAATGCGACAGTTGCCCGATCGAGGTGAGGTCAACGCCATCACTCGACAATTTAAAGACAGCGCGATCGCCCTATCTCTGCTTCACAGTACCGGACAGCTAGAGTGGCAAGATCCGTTTCATTATCAAATCGATCGCGCTGCCAAGTCCCAAGCCTTAAATCAATCCCAAGCTACCCAACAGATGACCAAGTATCTGACTGTGCGAGAATGCCGCTGGAGCTTTCTCCTTCAGGCGTTTGGCTTTAGCCAAGAAGCGGGAGCTTTGAGCGCTAAGGGGTGTCAGCATTGCGATCGCTGTCGTGCCAATAGCCGAAGCTAAATTACTGGCGATTCATGCATTGCAGCAGCCACAGCGTCGCAATCAATCCGACAAAGTGCGCCATGATTGTGTTGGTATTGGACTGCACCAAGAAAATATCTAGCGGCGTGATGAAGCGGAGCGAATTTCCGGAGAACACGGCAAAGCCCTGGGAAAAAGACTTGCCGACCAGAGAACCAACGATCGCCTGAGCGCCAAAAATAGTGAGCAGCATCCCAATCAAATTGATGAACAGCCCTATCCGCAAAGCTTGAACCAAATCTTTTGGCTTGGGGCGAGTCTGGGAGTCAGGTGTTTTTAACTTGCGAGAGAGGCGGGTATAGCGAAATGCCCAGAAAGCACCCGCAAAGAGACACAGCAAGCCCAGAATAGCCAGCACTAGACCAATCCCTGTTTCTGCACTGGCGATCGGAGCTTGCCCCGAAGCTTGACCTGGAACCTGCCCAGGCGCACCCGCCGATCCAGCGCCCAACCCGGAAGCCGCAAATAGCAAAACGAGAGCCGAGACAAACGCCAGGATAATTTGTATCCAAAAGCTTGCCCAACCTGTGAGCCAAAAAGCTCCGGCAACGCGTTTAACGGCGGCAGGGACGGTATAAGATTCCGATCGATTGGTCATAATTTCCACCAAAGGAACTCTGGAGACAGGATGCTGCAAGCACTCCCAAGCGTACGATACCAGAATCGCTGCACTCATATCTAGTGGCACTTATATCCAATAAATTTGCGCCAGCAGAGGTTAACCCAAAAGTTTAAGAAGAATGTTTCCAGAAGCTAGGGCGCGATCGCCCTATCTCTGCTTCACAGT